>NZ_JXAQ01000040.1:0-511 GCF_000815295.1 Bacillus sp. MSP13 | reverse complement strand
AATTAACCGAAAGTTTACTAACGTAACCCGAAAAACGTTAAACCGTAACCTAACTTTCCGTAACTAAACTTAAGGGTAAACTAAGGGCCTAACTAAACGTAAAGGGGTTAAAATTTACGGTTTCGAAAATTAACTAAAGGTTTAGGGAAAAGGTCCCTTACCGTACGTTACTTTCGGACGGGGCCGGGGCCCGACCGGACTTTCGGTTGGTAAATTAGGGTACCGTAACGACCCAAGGACCGTAAAAGTAACGAAGGGTAAAAGTAGTTAAAACCCGAATTAACCCTAAAAACTTCCCGGAAAAGGTACCCTTCCGGGTAAAATTAACCGTTTTCCCTTAGTTTTCCAAAGTTAACTTAAACCGGTTACGTAATTTACGTTTAAGGTACTTTGGGTAAAGTAAAAGGGAAAACCGTCCTAAGTTTAAACCGAATTCGGTTTTTCCCGTAAAATTTTAATTTTTACGTCCCGAAACCTTTACGAAACGACGTACAGTTCCATTAACGTTTTC
>NZ_JXAQ01000039.1:0-535 GCF_000815295.1 Bacillus sp. MSP13 | reverse complement strand
GTTACGTTAAGTACTAAGGGTAAGGTCGGAACTTACCGTAACCGAAAAGTTTAGGTTAAAACGGAACTTCGGACTTTTTACCTTAACGAAAACGTTAGTACGTAGGTTTACTTTCGGGACTTTTTTTACCGTCCGGTACCGGTTACCTACCCCGTTACTAGGTTTTTAAAAAAGGAACTAGGAACGTTAAAGGAAAAACCGAAAACTTTAAACTTAAACTAAAATTAAATTGGGGCCGTAACCCGAAGTACGGTCGGTTTTTACGGGAACCGGTCCGGTAAAAAACTAATTAACTAAGTCGGACCCCCCAAGTTTCCGGTTAACCTAAACTTTCCCTACCCAAATTCGAAGTCCCTACCCGGAAACGAAAAGGAACGGTCCGGGACCCCCCGACCCGTTTAAACGAAGGTAACGAACCGAAAACTTTTACCTAACGAACTACGTTTTTTCGAAAGTTCCGGAAAGGAATTCCCCCGTTACTTTTCCCTTACCCCCGGTCGTACTTTCCAAGTACGGAAGTGTAACTAGTAGTGGG
>NZ_JXAQ01000038.1:0-544 GCF_000815295.1 Bacillus sp. MSP13 | reverse complement strand
ACGGTTAACGTTCCCGGGCCGGTCCCTAGTTTTTCCGGAAATTCGGAAGTTTGGGTTAAGTCCGGAAAAGTTACTAAACCCGGGAACGTCGGTTTACTTTCCTTAATTACGGAAAAAACTAAGTAACGGGGGTAACGGACCGTTTCCTAGTCCGTTACCTTTTTTACCGAACTTACCGGTAAACCGTTTTCCGGACTAAAACTAAAACCGTACGGGGCCGGTACGGGCGTTTTTTTCGACCTAGGTTTCCGGACGTACGACTAGGCCGGTAACCGGAAAAGGACGTTAGTTAAACTAAAACCGTTCCGGTCCCCGTCCGTAAACCTAAAAAAAACGTACGGCCAACCGTTTACGTCGAACCGGACCTTTTTAGTTCCGAAAGGGGTTTTTTAGTTCGAAAAGTCGGGCCGTTTTACCGGTAGTACTTTAACTACGGTTTACGTTAACGAAAAAACCGGGCCCAACCAAAGGACCCGTTTAAAAGGTCGAAACCGGTAGGTAACTAAAAACCACTGGAAAACGACCAAGGTATTTTCTAATGGAA
>NZ_JXAQ01000037.1:0-541 GCF_000815295.1 Bacillus sp. MSP13 | reverse complement strand
TCCCAAAGTAACGGTTAGTAAAAAGGGTTCCGGTACTTAACTAGTTTAGTAGGCCGTTACCTTTTTACCGTAAGGTTTTACCTTTACGGAACTACCGTTTTCGGTTTTACTACCGAAAGGACGTCGTCGTTTGGGAAAACGGGTTTAAAAGGACGGGAAAGGCCTACCGTACGGAACCTTAGGTCCCTTTAAGGAACGTCGTTACGAAAACGGAAAATTCCAAGGGTTAACCTTTTTTACCTTAACCGTTTTAGGACGGGGAACCTTTTCGGGTTCGAAATTCGTAGGGTAAACGTTTAAGTACCTACCTTACCTTCGGGGTAATTACGTACGAAGGACCCGTTAAACGTACCCAAGTTACGTTTTAACCGTAAATTAGGTTAACGGAAAACGGACCCAAAAAGGGAAAACCGGTCCCTAAGTAGTTTAAAGGTTTTTTAACCAAGTCCTTTTAACTACTTAGTTACGGTAGGGAAAAATTCCTAAACGTAACTAAAAACTTTAACGGTTACCTTACGTAGGCCCAAAGTAACTAAGGAAC
>NZ_JXAQ01000036.1:0-582 GCF_000815295.1 Bacillus sp. MSP13 | reverse complement strand
GTTACCGTACGTAAATTACGGAACGGTTTTAGTTTTACCGTTTCCCGGTAAGTACCGTAGTACTTTTTAACTTCGGGTTCGGTCCAACGGCCTTTAACCTAAACGAATTCCAATTCCGACCTTAGGGAAAAGGTACGTTAAAAGTTACTAACCCTTTTGGTTAATTCCAACTTACGAAACTTAGTTTACTAAACCGTTCCTAACGAAACCGTTTAAACGGTACGGTACTAATTTTTCGGGAAAAACTAGGTTAAAACGGGTCCGGAAGTACTTTTTACCGGTTAGTTAACGTTTTTCCGTAAAAATTAAGGTTAGGTACCCCGTTGGAAACGGTTTACCCTAACGTTAAACGGTTAAAAGTTACCGGGGACCCAAAGGTCCAAGTCCCCTTAGGTTCCTAAACCTAAGTTCCGTTTTTCCAAAAGTCCGAAAGTCGTTTTTTCCAAACGGTCCCTAGGTTACGGTTAAACTACGGCCGAACTTTCGGTTAAAGTCGTTACGAAGTTTTCGTTAGGTACCAACCTAAGTTCCCTAGGTTTTTCGTCGCCCGGAGTAAGTTCGGGGCCTTAACTTTAAGTTTAC
>NZ_JXAQ01000035.1:0-600 GCF_000815295.1 Bacillus sp. MSP13 | reverse complement strand
TTTTTGGGAACGAAAAAGGTCGTAGGTTCGTACCGGAAAAGTTCGTTACGAAATTTTCGTTAACGGAAAAACCTTACCCAAGTCCAATTTCCGTTTTACGTTAGGTACTACCGTTTTAAGTAACGTTCGGAAACGACAACGGGGAAACGGGTTAAAAACTAAAAAGGAAAGTTTACGGAATTTCCAAGGTTAATTTTAAGGTACGACCGTAAAACCTTACGTAGGTTAAATTTAAAAAAAACCTTTACGAAGTACCGGGTAAACTTTAGGTCCTTACCGGTCCCTTTTTAGTAAAATTAAAACGGTAAAACTAAGGACGGACCGGCCTTCGTTTAAAAAAGGTTCGTCGAAAAAAGGGACTAAGGGGTAAAACGTACCTACGTAAAGGGCCGTTTAACTTACGTAAAAAAGGAACCGTTCCGGAATTTTTACTTAGTTTACGAACTAGGAACGGGAACCTTTGGGGAAAGTAAAAAGGGTAGTAAACTAAAAGGACCTAAACGTTTCGTTTTGGAAAAAAACGACGTTAAAAAAGGAAACGTCCGTAACGTCCTTTTGGACCGGTCCTACGGAACCGTTAACGTACGATGAACTAATAAC
>NZ_JXAQ01000034.1:0-605 GCF_000815295.1 Bacillus sp. MSP13 | reverse complement strand
GTTAAAACGGTAGTTCCGTCCGGTAAACGTTTTTCGAACTTTTTAACGAAATTTGGAAGTTCGGTAAGTAAGTTTTACCTTAAAGGCCTAGTTCCCGTTTAAAAAGTCCGAACGAATTTCCCGACCGTAACTAGGCCTTTAGGTTTACGTAAGTTTTAAGGCCTACCTAAAAAACGTCGGAAAAAAGGTAGGGTTAAGTCCAAAAAGGGTACGGGGTAGTTTTACGTTACGTTTTTACCGGGAAACTTACTTTTAAACTAAACTACGGGACCCAAAAAAATTTTACGTTAGGCCAAAACGAAAAGGTAACTTAATTAGGTTACCTTAGGGTAAAAAAAGTAAAATTTCGTAAAAAGGGAAAAAGTAGGTTAGTTACCTTTAACGTAAACCCGTTAAAGGGGGGTCGAAGTTAACGAAAAAACCCTTCGTTAAAGTAGTCGTAAGGAAAACCCTTAACCTAGGAAAAAAAACCCTTTTAAAGTCCAAAAAAAGGGACTTAGTTTTTTAACCCCCCTTAAACTAACTTCGGTTTTAATTACGTTCGTTTTTTAGGGCCTACGGTAAGGACGTAGTTACTTTAAAGGTAGTTTAGGGAACACGTTAAG
>NZ_JXAQ01000033.1:0-621 GCF_000815295.1 Bacillus sp. MSP13 | reverse complement strand
TAGGTCCGGTACGTCGTACTTCCGAACTTTCCCTACTAACGAAACCGAAAGGTAACGTTTTCGACCGTTCCCCCTTCCGGAACGTTTTAGTTTTCCGTAACGGTTTTACGACTTTCGTTCCTACGGACTACCGGTTTTTCCTAACGACGAAACGTTTTACTAGTTAATTCGACTTTCCGCCGGTTTTAAATTCGGGTTTAGTTCTTAAAAGGAACTTCGGTACCGGGGGCCCCGTACCGGTTCGACCGTACGGGTTCGGGTAGTTTAACCTTTCGAAATTTAAAAATTCCCCCCAAAGGAACCGGGTACTACGACCGTCGTTTACTTGGAACTTTAACGTTTTCGAAACGACGTTAGGGGTCGGGACCCTTTACTTAAGGTTTTTCCGTTTTAACGTAACCCTTTCCCGGTACGTTACGACTAGTTAACCTACGTTTAATTAAACCGTTAACGGTTTAATTAAACGTAAAGGGGTAAGTTTGGGACGTACCGGTAACGGAAAGTTTAATTTACCGGTAGGGCCTTGGTTTGGGAAAAAAGTAAATTAGGGTTCCGGAAACGTACTAAACCCTAGGTTTAAGTTTTCGTCCCCTAGTCCAGTTTACTTCGCTCTTCGAAGTC
>NZ_JXAQ01000032.1:0-663 GCF_000815295.1 Bacillus sp. MSP13 | reverse complement strand
CTTACCGTTACTAAAAACTAAAGTTCGAAAGGTACCGGACCGTTTTACTTTAATTTTCCTTTAAAGGACTAGTTAAGTACTTGGTAACCTTCGGTTTTACCCGTTCCGGAACCCTAACGGCCCGTCCGGTTAGTCCTTTTTCGTCCCTTTTGGGTAAAAAATTACGTAAACCGGACCTTACTTACTTTAGTTTTTACCGGTAACTAACCGGTCCCTTAACTTTAGGTACTTTACTTAACTAAAAGGTTACTAATTTCCCGTTTTCCTTCGGTAATTTTTTTTAAAAACCTTACGTTAGTAACTTAGTTAGTTTGGCCTTACGTTAACGTAAAACGTTTTACGTTTAACGTTTTTAACCTAGTTTAGTCGACGTACTAAACCGTAAGGTTAAACCCTTAACGTACCCGTCCCGGGTTTAAAAACGTTTAAACTACGTTAACCTACGTCCCTTTTGGGTAAGTAGTTTAACGAAAAACCGTTAACCTTCCCCGGGGAAACCTTTAACGTCGAAAAAACGGGTCGACCTTACCGTCCAAACGTCGGTAAAGTCGTTACCCTTTTTTAAGGCCTAACTTGGACCTAGGAACTTTTAGGTTGGTTTCCGGACCCGGACCTTTTCGTCCGAAAGTAGTCCCGTTTCGTACGAGTATTCGACTGGCGAAT
>NZ_JXAQ01000031.1:0-709 GCF_000815295.1 Bacillus sp. MSP13 | reverse complement strand
GTACCTAGGGGCCCTTACGGTTTTTCCTAGTCCCGGTAAGTTTAACCCGAACGTCCGACTACTTGGGTTTCCTTAGTTAGTCCCGGTTAGTTTTTAACCGGTTTTTAAAAAGGGTAACGGAAAGGGGACGTCCGTCCGGTTTCGGAATTCCGAAGTTTTACTAGTTTCCGAAAAACGTACGTTAACTTTACGGTAAAAAGGGTTCGGTTTCCTACGTTTTACCAGTTTTTTTAACGGAATTCCGGAAAAAACGGTAAACCCCGGTTAGTAGTCCCGTACCCTTTTCGGTTCGGTTAAATTTACTTTACCGGAACCGGTTTAATTTAAACGTCCGGAACGTACGAACCTTTTACGTTAGGTTAACCTTTCGGGGTTACTTTTAACTAGTTAGTCGTTTAGTAACCGGAACGTTTAATTTAACGTACCAAATTAAACGTCGGAAAATTTTAGTTTTTTTTTCCCGTTCCTTTCGTTTAGGAAACCGACCGTTTTAAGTTACGGTAACGGTAACTTTGGTTTTTCGAATTCCGGGGGGTTACTAAACGAACCCGACGTCCTAGGACTAACGGTTTCGGCCGTTTTTTTTGGCCTTTCCCTTTGGGGTTACGGTTAAAAAAAATTTTAGTTTTTCCCCTTAACTTTACCGGGTACTTTGGGCCCTAAAGTAAAACCCCTAACGTCCCTACTTTTTACGGTAGTCGTGGTGGAA
>NZ_JXAQ01000030.1:0-723 GCF_000815295.1 Bacillus sp. MSP13 | reverse complement strand
ACGGGAATTTTAACGTTTAGTAAACGGACCGTTTAAAGTCCAAGGTCGGTTAACGGTTACTACGGGTAAACGGGACCGTTTAGGAAACTTTCGACCCTAGTTTTACGACCCAAAATTGGGACGGTAAACGGGTTTCCGGGTCCGAAGTTTCGAAAGTTTACCGACCCCCGGCCCCGGTACGGAAAACGGTTTGGGAACCGTCGGTTACGGTACGACTACGGTAAAAGTCCGAAAACCTTTGGGAACCTTTAGTACGTTTCCAAAAACTAAGTCCCAAGTAAGTAAACTAGTTTTACGGGGGTCCAACTAGTTAGTTCGAACGTTACCGGTAACGACGTCGGACGGTTTAAGTCCCAAGTTTTCCGTAAAAGGTTTTCGTAGTAAAAGTTAAGGTCCGGGTAACCCGTTAGGTTACCTTGGAACGTTTTCCCGGTTGGGAAAACGTTTGGTAACGTCCTTAGTACTTAAAAGTTCGTACCGGTAGTAAAAGTAAGTTAGTTAAACGAAGGTACCCTTTAGGACGGGGAACCGGTCCTTCGGACGTTTAAGGAAACTTAGTCGTTACGAATTTTTGGGAACGTTAAGTAACCCTTTTCCGTAAAACTAACGACTACTTTACGAACGTTTTTTAATTACGGAAAAAACCCGGGTTACTAACGTTTACTTGGTAAAAAGTCCGACTTTCGGTTCGTCCGAATGGTACGACGCCCGGGTTTGTTTCAT
>NZ_JXAQ01000029.1:0-738 GCF_000815295.1 Bacillus sp. MSP13 | reverse complement strand
TTTAGTTTCCGTACCGTTAGTTAAAACTTTCCTAGTCCTACTACCGACTTACCGTTTACTTTTTTTCGTTACGGTTTTTAAGTACGTCCCGTTTCGGGTTTAAAACGGTTTGGGTACCTTAACGGTAAAACTTTTCCGTAAAACTAAGGACCTAAACCGGGTTCGTAGTTCCGGGTTTTTACTTTACTACTTTTTCCGGTTTAAACTTACGTTTTACCTTGGTCCGGGTCGTTTTTCCAAGTTTACGGGTTGGGTCGGTTCCAAGGGTTCCGGGAACTTAGTTAAACGGGGGACCGGTAGGTTTTTAAAATTCCGGGTTAGTAACGGGAAAACGACCTTTTTTTGGTACTTAAACGGTCCCAAAAACGTCCCTTCCGTTCCCGTCGGGAACGGGTAAAGTTTAACTTTTTTCGGGTTAAATTCGGGGTCCGTTAATTTAACGTTAAGTAAAACCTTACGGTAAAAGTACGACTAAAAAAAATTACCTACTTAAGTAAACGGAACGTTTACCGGTAACGTACCTAGTAAGGCCGTCGTTTAAAAACGTAGTTAAAGTTAAGGGTACGGACTTCGACCAACCAAAAGTCCGTACGAAACGTTAGGCCCTAAAAAAAGGTTAGTTAATTTTTCGAACGACTTTTTTTTCCTTAGTTAAATTTTCCAAATTAAAAGTTTGGAAAAGTAATTACGACCGGTAGTTAATTTGGAAAGGCCACGTACCGTCGACAACNGTTTCGC
>NZ_JXAQ01000028.1:0-793 GCF_000815295.1 Bacillus sp. MSP13 | reverse complement strand
GTACTTCGGTCCCAAACCGGTTTACGTTAACTCCCCGGAACTTACGGGTACAAAACCCTTAACGACCGTTCGTACGGAAGTTACCCTACGACCGGTCGGAAATTACTTTCCGTAAGGGAACCCTAGGTACGTTAAGTAAGGGACTTGGAACCCGGGACGTCCCGGGCCAAAGTTCGTTCCTTAACGTTTACTTCCCCGACGGTTACTAAGTACCCCGGGAAACGGACCCCCCCGAAAGTTTTAAAAACCCAAACTTTACGAAGTCCGAAGTCCCGGGACTTACGGGTAAACCGTACCCTAGTACCCGTACGTAGGGACCCGGAAGTCCGGACGTTCCAAGTCGGACGGGACGGGTACGGGTTCCGGGAAAAACCGAATTCCCGTCCCTACGGTTCGGGGTTTACCGGGAAAGTAACCAATTTTCCCGAACCGGTAGGCCCCCGAAGGTTACCCGTAACCGGAATTCGGGACTTAGTAAAAGTAAAACCGACGGTTTAACCGGCCCGGTCGTTTAAGGGCCCGACGGTAAACCGGAAACCCCTAAAGTTCGGGTACTAAACCCGGGGTTCCCGGGTTACGTAAAGTTGGTAAGTTGGACCTTAGTAAACCCGGAACGTTTAGTTACCCGGTAACTAAAAGTACCGGGCCCTTGGGAAAAAAACGGACCCGAAACGGTTTCCAACGTCCCGGGCCGAATTCGGAAAACGGTACGGACTAGGTTTCCTAGTAATTTCGGAACGTTTTGGTTTTTAACCGGTACTTTTTTTACTACGTGGGACTCGTCGTGGTTTTC
>NZ_JXAQ01000027.1:0-816 GCF_000815295.1 Bacillus sp. MSP13 | reverse complement strand
CGTAAGTCGGGTTCCTTGGCCCGGGGTAAAGTACCGTTTCGGAAAAAGTAAGGGGAAAGGGTACGGGAAAAACGGTTTCGAATAAAACCAAAAAATTAGTAGGGGAAAGGGGAAAATTCCGGAAAACCTTAGGTCGTTCCGAACTTAAAAGGGGGTAGGTAAATTACGTTCCGGACCCAAAAGTTACCCGTTTAACCAAAAACCTAGGAAATTTTCCTACTAACCCTTAAAAAGTACGTTAAAAAACCTTAAACGTACTTTGGAAAAACGTTCGTTCGTTTTCCGGAAAGGTTTACGTTAGTAACCTTACGTTAATTAACCCGGTCGGTAACTAGGACGGTAATTTCGGGGAAAAAAGGTTCTTTAAAAACGGAACTAGTTTTGGTCGGGTACTTAGTAAAAAACGGGCCAATTTGGTAAGGTACTTTACGAAAAAAAGTAAACGTACCTTAGGAATTTAGTTCGTTAACGAAGGTTAGGAAACCCCGGGACCCGAACCCAAAGGTCCTAACTTAACTAACTTTTCGTAATTTAGTAGTTTTCGGTAAGTTCCTTTTAAAGTTTCCAAAACGGTACGGGTACGGTAAGTTTAAACTTAGTTTAGGTTAAACCCGAAATTTTAATTCGGAAACGGTTACTTTACGTTACCCTAAACGTTAACGGTTAAAGTTAAGTAAAAAGGTAAAGTTGGCCGTAAAACTAACGTTAAGGTTTTAATTTTAAAACGGTAGGAAAAAAACTTTAAAACGAAAGTACCAAGTAAAAGGTCGAATTTAAAAACGTTCCGAAAACGGTACGAATTGGGGTAAGAATTCG
>NZ_JXAQ01000026.1:0-829 GCF_000815295.1 Bacillus sp. MSP13 | reverse complement strand
AGTACCGTACGGTTACGGTAACTTACGGTAAGTTAATAGGTTAAATAACGGACCTTAAGTACCGAAAGTTTAACCGTTTAACGTAAAATTACCCGTAGTAAAGGGCCGAAGTACCTACCTTAAATTAACGTAACGTTAAAACTTACGGTTTTAACCGACGTAACCGAAATTAAGTTAGGGGTCCGGAAGGAAACCGTTAGTTAGTAAGGAAAAACCGACTTTTCGGTTCGTTACTTTTTCGAACGGGACGTTCGTAGGCCAAAA
Organism: Bacillus sp. MSP13; assembly: GCF_000815295.1. Lineage (NCBI taxonomy): Bacteria > Bacillati > Bacillota > Bacilli > Caryophanales > Bacillaceae > Bacillus > Bacillus sp. MSP13. The sequence continues at coordinate 565 of NZ_JXAQ01000026.1, read as the reverse complement.
CCGGGCCGGAACGTACGTCGTCCCCGGTCCCAAACGTTAGGTAAACCGTTTAAGGTCCCAAAAAAAAACCCGACCTTTTAAGTTACTTTTCGGTAAAGTAACCGGGTTTTAAAAACGGGTAACCTACGAAACTAATTAGTTTAGGTTAAGGTTACCCGGGTTTTAGTTTGGTAACTTAGGGGAAGGGTAAAGGCCCGAAATTCCGAAAAAAACGTTTTTTACGGTCCCGTTTAGGTAACCGAAAAGTAGGGTTTCCCCGGTAGGAACTTTTGGTACCCTACGGGGGTAAAAAGGCCCCGGTAGGGTTTACCAAAACGTAAGGGAACGGAACGTTTTTTAACGGAAGTAGGAAGGACTAAGGTTTGGACGTTCGGGTTTACGAAAAAAAAGGCCCCGTACGAACTTTAATTTCCGTACTTTACTTTGGGTTCCGAACTTCGGACGACGGGTAGTCCGAACTACCTACGTAGTCGTAAACGAAACGTTACCGAATTCGTTAACCGGAACGAACCGTTTCGAAAGTTCGGGAAATTTTACCGTAGATCGTAGTATTCAAGAAAACAAA
>NZ_JXAQ01000025.1:0-829 GCF_000815295.1 Bacillus sp. MSP13 | reverse complement strand
TTAACTTCCGGGTTCGACCGGTTCCCGTTACGTACGGTTTTTTTTGGAAAAGTAAACTTTTACCGGAAAACGTTTTAGTTAACTTAAAACCCCGTACTAACCCCCGGTACCAAGTAGTAAAGGTAAGTAAACCAACCTAAACCTACGTACCGGTTACGTTAAGGGTACCGGCCGTTACTTCGGGTCCTAAGGTACCTTTCGTTTAGTTTTTAAACTTTTCGGTAACGTTACGAACGGTAACCTACTACCGTAAACGAAAAAGTTACCGGTAAGTTTTACCTAGGGAATTTTACGTCGTTAACGGAAAGTTCCTACCCGAATTTAAAACCCGAAACGTTTCGTTAACGAAAACCCGAACGGTCGTTAAACCTACCGGCCAAAAAACTTTACTAAAAATTCCGGTTAAAAATTCGTTTAAGTCCCTTCCCGGAAAAGTTTTTTTACCCTTACCCTTTGGGAACCTTACGGTTACCTTTACCGTTAGTAGGTTTAAAACCGGTACTTCCCGGGGTACTTTTACGACTTCGTTTAACCCCGGGGTAGTTCCCTTAATTTCGTCCCAAATTAACGGGGAACTTTGGGGGGGTTCGTTCGTAAAAAGTCGGTCGGTAAAGTCCCGTAATTAAACTTTCGGTTAGGTAAACGTCGTAATTGGTTCCTAATTACGGAAAGGGGTTACTTTACGGGGAAAAGTCCGGACGTCCCGTTAGGTTACTTCCGTAAGTTCGGAAAGTAACCTTACCGGTTAGTACCGAAGGTTTTTTAAAAAAAACTTCGGGAAATTTTTTCGAAAAATTAGTTAGTACTAAAATAAGTACTTGCTAAAGTC
>NZ_JXAQ01000024.1:0-867 GCF_000815295.1 Bacillus sp. MSP13 | reverse complement strand
ACGTTACCGTTTAACGTTAAAAACTTTCGGTACGTAGTTCGTAATTAAACGTAGTTACGTAACGTTAACGTTAAGTAAAACGGACTAGGAAACGTAACTACGTCGTTGGGGTCCGTTCGACCTTTTTTTTTCCTAACTACGGACCGGACGTTCCGACCGACTACCGTCCTAAAGTACGAAAAAAAAGTCGAAAACGAACCTAAACTTCGGACTACGAAGGCCCGTTTTTAACTAGGGTCCGGTTCCGGTTCGGGTTTCCAAGGGTTTTTTCCGTCGGTAAATTAACGTACTTAACCGTTAGGTACGGTACTACCTACGGTAGTTTAATTTTTTAGGTCCGGCCTAAGTACCCCCGGTTACCCCCTACTAAGGACTAGGACTTTACGGACCGTACCGGTTTCGTACTTAAAGGTTCCTAAGGTCGGCCCGACGTTCGTTAGTCGGTTTTGGGGTACGAAAGTCCTTAAAGTACGGGTTTACGAAAGGGTAGGGTCCGGGTCCTTTACCCCCCGGAAGTACCAACGACGTTTTTACCCGGTTAACGTAAACTAACTTTCGGGTTTAAAGTACCGGACTTTCGACGTTAAACGTAAAGGTACCGGGTCCGGGACCAAAAAGGGTTAAAGTACCGTACCCTACTTTTGGGTACCCGTAACCGTACCCGGGTCGTACGAAAGGTAAATTTCCGACTTTTGGGAAAAAGGACGTTCCAAACTAAAAGTCCGGTTTAACGAACTAGTAAGTTTCGGGACGGCCCGTTTTTTAGTCCGTTTTTACGGACCGGACTTTCCGAAACTTAAAGTTTTCGAAGTTCGAAAACGTTGGGAACGTCGAAATTTTCTTACGAAAAACCCCGAAAGCGCTGTT
>NZ_JXAQ01000022.1:0-1185 GCF_000815295.1 Bacillus sp. MSP13 | reverse complement strand
TTTGAATGATGTTACATCTGTTATCTAGTTTTGAGAGAACACTCTCTAAAAGGCGGAAAGAAACTCCGCTAAGGGCTCTCACATCCTGTGAGAAACGCCCAGTACCTTCATCCTGAAGGCACTTGTTTGGTGGCGATAGCGAAGAGGTCACACCCGTTCCCATGCCGAACACGGAAGTTAAGCTCTTCAGCGCCGATGGTAGTCGGGGGTTTCCCCCTGTGAGAGTAGGACGCCGCCAAGCAATTGCACGTTAGTGCAATAATGGAGGATTAGCTCAGCTGGGAGAGCATCTGCCTTACAAGCAGAGGGTCGGCGGTTCGAGCCCGTCATCCTCCACCATTTTGCCGGTGTAGCTCAATTGGTAGAGCAACTGACTTGTAATCAGTAGGTTGGGGGTTCAAGTCCTCTTGCCGGCACCACTTTTATATGATATAATATTCAAGTCTCTTGTAAGAAGAGCCATTAGCTCAGTTGGTAGAGCATCTGACTTTTAATCAGAGGGTCGAAGGTTCGAGTCCTTCATGGCTCACCATTTTTACGCGGGTGTGGCGGAATTGGCAGACGCGCTAGACTTAGGATCTAGTGTCTTTATGACGTGGGGGTTCAAGTCCCTTCACCCGCATTATATAGGATAACAGTTATCAAAACTGGATATCCTGTCTGCGGAAGTAGTTCAGTGGTAGAACACCACCTTGCCAAGGTGGGGGTCGCGGGTTCGAATCCCGTCTTCCGCTCCAACTATACCATCCACGCCGGGGTGGTGGAATTGGCAGACACACAGGACTTAAAATCCTGCGGTAGGTGACTACCGTGCCGGTTCAAGTCCGGCCCTCGGCATTAAATTTTGCGCCCGTAGCTCAATTGGATAGAGCGTTTGACTACGGATCAAAAGGTTAGGGGTTCGACTCCTCTCGGGCGCGCCATTATTTTAATGGAATAGATAATCGGGAAGTAGCTCAGCTTGGTAGAGCACATGGTTTGGGACCATGGGGTCGCAGGTTCGAATCCTGTCTTCCCGACCATTTCAATGGGGCCTTAGCTCAGCTGGGAGAGCGCCTGCTTTGCACGCAGGAGGTCAGCGGTTCGATCCCGCTAGGCTCCACCAAATGTTTTTTTAAAAAAGTTGTTGACTTTGAAGAAGTAACGTTATATACTAATAAAGTTGCTTTAACAAAGCAAATAAAC
>NZ_JXAQ01000020.1:0-3008 GCF_000815295.1 Bacillus sp. MSP13 | reverse complement strand
TTGTTCTTTGAAAACTAGATAACAGTAGACATCACATTCAATTAGTAAGACAAGATATCACATAGTGATTCTTTTTAACGGTTAAGTTAGAAAGGGCGCACGGTGGATGCCTTGGCACTAGGAGCCGATGAAGGACGGGACGAACACCGATATGCTTCGGGGAGCTGTAAGCAAGCTTTGATCCGGAGATTTCCGAATGGGGAAACCCACCACTCGTAATGGAGTGGTATCCATATCTGAATTCATAGGATATGAGAAGGCAGACCCGGGGAACTGAAACATCTAAGTACCCGGAGGAAGAGAAAGCAAATGCGATTCCCTGAGTAGCGGCGAGCGAAACGGGATTAGCCCAAACCAAGAGGCTTGCCTCTTGGGGTTGTAGGACACTCTGTACGGAGTTACAAAGGAACGAGGTAGATGAAGAGGTCTGGAAAGGCCCGCCATAGGAGGTAACAGCCCTGTAGTCAAAACTTCGTTCTCTCCTGAGTGGATCCTGAGTACGGCGGAACACGTGAAATTCCGTCGGAATCCGGGAGGACCATCTCCCAAGGCTAAATACTCCCTAGTGACCGATAGTGAACCAGTACCGTGAGGGAAAGGTGAAAAGCACCCCGGAAGGGGAGTGAAAGAGATCCTGAAACCGTGTGCCTACAAGTAGTCAGAGCCCGTTAACGGGTGATGGCGTGCCTTTTGTAGAATGAACCGGCGAGTTACGATCCCGTGCAAGGTTAAGCAGAAGATGCGGAGCCGCAGCGAAAGCGAGTCTGAATAGGGCGCATGAGTACGTGGTCGTAGACCCGAAACCAGGTGATCTACCCATGTCCAGGGTGAAGTTCAGGTAACACTGAATGGAGGCCCGAACCCACGCACGTTGAAAAGTGCGGGGATGAGGTGTGGGTAGGGGTGAAATGCCAATCGAACCTGGAGATAGCTGGTTCTCTCCGAAATAGCTTTAGGGCTAGCCTCAAGGTAAGAGTCTTGGAGGTAGAGCACTGATTGGACTAGGGGCCCCTACCGGGTTACCGAATTCAGTCAAACTCCGAATGCCAATGACTTATCCTTGGGAGTCAGACTGCGAGTGATAAGATCCGTAGTCGAAAGGGAAACAGCCCAGACCGCCAGCTAAGGTCCCAAAGTATACGTTAAGTGGAAAAGGATGTGGAGTTGCTTAGACAACCAGGATGTTGGCTTAGAAGCAGCCACCATTTAAAGAGTGCGTAATAGCTCACTGGTCGAGTGACTCTGCGCCGAAAATGTACCGGGGCTAAACGTATCACCGAAGCTGCGGACTGTTCTTCGAACAGTGGTAGGAGAGCGTTCTAAGGGCTGTGAAGCCAGACCGGAAGGACTGGTGGAGCGCTTAGAAGTGAGAATGCCGGTATGAGTAGCGAAAGAGGGGTGAGAATCCCCTCCACCGAATGCCTAAGGTTTCCTGAGGAAGGCTCGTCCGCTCAGGGTTAGTCGGGACCTAAGCCGAGGCCGAAAGGCGTAGGCGATGGACAACAGGTTGATATTCCTGTACCACCTCCTCACCATTTGAGCAATGGGGGGACGCAGGAGGATAGGGTAAGCGCGGTATTGGATATCCGCGTCCAAGCAGTTAGGCTGGGAAATAGGCAAATCCGTTTCCCATAAGGCTGAGCTGTGATGGCGAGCGAAATTTAGTAGCGAAGTTCCTGATTCCACACTGCCAAGAAAAGCCTCTAGCGAGGTGAGAGGTGCCCGTACCGCAAACCGACACAGGTAGGCGAGGAGAGAATCCTAAGGTGATCGAGAGAACTCTCGTTAAGGAACTCGGCAAAATGACCCCGTAACTTCGGGAGAAGGGGTGCTCTGTTAGGGTGCAAGCCCGAGAGAGCCGCAGTGAATAGGCCCAGGCGACTGTTTAGCAAAAACACAGGTCTCTGCGAAGCCGTAAGGCGAAGTATAGGGGCTGACGCCTGCCCGGTGCTGGAAGGTTAAGAGGAGCGCTTAGCGTAAGCGAAGGTGCGAATTGAAGCCCCAGTAAACGGCGGCCGTAACTATAACGGTCCTAAGGTAGCGAAATTCCTTGTCGGGTAAGTTCCGACCCGCACGAAAGGCGCAACGATCTGGGCACTGTCTCAACGAGAGACTCGGTGAAATTATAGTACCTGTGAAGATGCAGGTTACCCGCGACAGGACGGAAAGACCCCGTGGAGCTTTACTGCAGCCTGATATTGAATGTTGGTACAGCTTGTACAGGATAGGTAGGAGCCTTGGAAACCGGAGCGCCAGCTTCGGTGGAGGCATCGGTGGGATACTACCCTGGCTGTATTGACCTTCTAACCCGCCGCCCTTATCGGGCGGGGAGACAGTGTCAGGTGGGCAGTTTGACTGGGGCGGTCGCCTCCTAAAAGGTAACGGAGGCGCCCAAAGGTTCCCTCAGAATGGTTGGAAATCATTCGCAGAGTGTAAAGGCACAAGGGAGCTTGACTGCGAGACCTACAAGTCGAGCAGGGACGAAAGTCGGGCTTAGTGATCCGGTGGTTCCGCATGGAAGGGCCATCGCTCAACGGATAAAAGCTACCCCGGGGATAACAGGCTTATCTCCCCCAAGAGTCCACATCGACGGGGAGGTTTGGCACCTCGATGTCGGCTCATCGCATCCTGGGGCTGTAGTCGGTCCCAAGGGTTGGGCTGTTCGCCCATTAAAGCGGTACGCGAGCTGGGTTCAGAACGTCGTGAGACAGTTCGGTCCCTATCCGTCGCGGGCGCAGGAAATTTGAGAGGAGCTGTCCTTAGTACGAGAGGACCGGGATGGACGCACCGCTGGTGTACCAGTTGTTCTGCCAAGGGCATCGCTGGGTAGCTATGTGCGGACGGGATAAGTGCTGAAAGCATCTAAGCATGAAGCCCCCCTCAAGATGAGATTTCCCATTCCGCAAGGAAGTAAGATCCCTGAAAGATGATCAGGTTGATAGGTCTGAGGTGGAAGTGTGGCGACACATGGAGCTGACAGATACTAATCGATCGAGGACTTAACCACA
>NZ_JXAQ01000019.1:0-15591 GCF_000815295.1 Bacillus sp. MSP13 | reverse complement strand
GTTTACCGCTCTTTAAGCGACTTTATTATCATAACATTTTACGTCACTTTCGTCAATAACTTTTTAAAACTAATTTCTTTTCAAAAGCGACTCGTCATCAGCGACGTATACTAGGATAACACCTTCGATTATTAAAGTCAACATATATTACATTTAAATAATAAATTGCTTAATGACGACTAACGCCGCTATGCCCGGCACTCCTAAAATCCCACTAACAGCAGTCGTGATAAAGTTAATCGGCACATGAATGCCCAGACTGCCGCCAAACATATTTACACAAACCAGCAGCAAAGCGCCCGCCACAAATTTAACAGCTGTGATGCCAATCCACTTTAAAGGTTTTGCAGCTGAACCTGATAAAAATAGAAGAATAACCAGTCCTAAAATAATCCCTATAATCAAAATAGGCTCCATGAATCTTCCCATCTCCTTTGCTTATTCTAGTACAAGCTTATGAGAAGACCCAGGAGTTTAGACCACTTACTTCCACCGGCTGATTTTTAAATTACGCTGCTTTGCTTCCCTCAGGTAAAAAAAATACTTCGCTTCAGCTACTTTCAGTTCGTACAACACTTCATCAGACGGTTCTAAGCTTTTTTCAACCAGCTTTTTCTGCCTGTTCCATTCTTCCTTTTGTTTAAAAAGCTGTTCAATTAGTTTTTCATCAAACTCTCTTCTTAATGTTTTCCTGCGAAGAAAACCCATGGATCGCTTTTTCCTCCTTACAATTCACGTCTTCCTTCAAGTGCTTTAGAAAGAGTGACCTCATCCGCATATTCCAAATCACCGCCGACAGGCAGTCCATGGGCAATACGGGAGAGTTTAATACCAGACGGCTTCAAGAGCCTTGATATATACATCGCCGTTGCTTCCCCTTCTATATTAGGGTTTGTCGCGAGAATCACTTCTGTCACTTGATCATCCTGTAATCGTTTTAACAATTCTGGTATTTTAATATCCTCTGGTCCGATGCCGTCCATTGGAGAAATGGCGCCGTGGAGAACGTGGTATTGTCCGTTGTATTCCTTCATTTTCTCCATAGCGATTACATCCTTAGGGTCTTGCAAAACACAGATAACAGACTTATCCCTGCGCGTATCTTCGCAAATATAGCATGGGTCCTGATCTGTGATATGCCCGCAAACTGAACAATATGTCAGATTGCGTTTCGCATTTACTAATGCTTTCGCAAAATCTAATACCACATCTTCTTTCATACCTAGAACAAAAAAAGCCAGACGAACCGCTGTTTTCGGTCCGATCCCTGGCAATTTCATAAAGCTGTCTATCAGCTTTGATATTGGTTCAGGATATTGCATGTTCTTTTATCCCCCTAGAATAAACCTGGCATGTTCATTCCTTTTGTAAATTGACCCATTGTTTCGTTTGTGATCTCGTCAACTTTTTTCAAAGCTTCATTCGTTGCAGCGAGCACTAAATCCTGAAGCATATCGATATCTTCGGGATCAACGACTTCTTCTTTGATGATGACATCCAGGATTTCTTTTTGGCCGTTTGCTTTTACTGTAACCATACCGCCGCCCGCAGACCCTTCAATAACCTGTTCTGCAAGCTCTTCTTGAGCCTTCGCCATATCCTTTTGCATTTTTTGCATTTGTTTCATCATTTTTTGCATATTTCCCATTCCGCCACGCATAGCATTCACTCTCTTTCATTTTGTTAGTCTTTTATTTCAATTAAATCCGCTCCGACAAGCTTTTTCGCCTCGGCAATAAGCGGGTCTTCTTCAGCCGGTTCATTTGATCCTTCATTTTCCTGCTGATGATCCACTAAAAATTCTTCTCTTATTTTACCCCATTGTGCTTCTGGAACGCCAATCAAATCCATTCTTTTTCCGAGCATCGATTCTAAAATCTGCTCAAGATTGGTTCGGACTCCGTTGTTGTCTTCGGCAACCATTTTACAATGAATTTCATATTTGAATTTCAGGACAAATGCCGCTGAGGCTGCAGCCACAGGTTCACTGTCATTCAACAAAGCCGCATGCGAAACTTTGTTTTGCTGTTTGAGATGGGCAAGAAGTTTGCCCCAGGTATTTTTGAGCTGATCAAGATCCGGTCTCGTCGCTTCCTTCAAAATTTCATGAATTCTGCCTACTGGCGCTTTGTAATTCGATTTCCCGCCCTTCGGCACACGCGGTGCTTCTTTTTTCGGGCTTTCCGCCGCCGCTTTAATGCCTGTTGTTTTGAGCCACTCCACTTCCTGCTCGAGTTGTTGAATTTTATTCAATAGCATATCGACTTCCGGAAGCTCAGCTGCTGATTGATGAGACGTTTGGCAAATCTTCACCACTGCCACTTCAAAAAAGATACGGGGATGATTTGTCCATTTCATTTCTTGATGACTCTTGTTCAGAATATCAATCATTTCATATATGACCTGCGTCGGAATCTGTTCGCTGAGTCCCCGGAACGTTTCATCGACTTTTACTTTTTCAAGCACTCCTTCTAATCCCGGGGCTGTTTTGTACAGCAGCATGTCCCTGAAATAGAAAATCATATCCTCTATCAGCTTAGCTGAGTCTTTCCCTTGCTGCAGCAGTTCGTTTAATGTTTCCAGTGCATTAGAAACGTTTTTATCATGCAAGGATTGTGCAAGCTTTCCTATATATAATTGAGAAACTGCCCCAGTAATCAGAAGCGCATCATCGACTTTGAGCTCCTCGCCGCTAAATGACACCGCCTGATCAAGAAGGCTCAGGGCATCTCTCATCCCGCCGTCTGCAGCACTCGCGATAATATCAAGCGATCCTTCCTCCACTTGCAGCTGTTCAGCAGCAACAATTTTGTTCATACGGCCGACAATCGCTTGGGACGTAATTCGTTTAAAATCAAAACGCTGACATCTGGAGATAATGGTTAAAGGGATTTTGTGCGGTTCGGTTGTTGCTAAAATGAAAATACAATGCTCTGGCGGCTCTTCTAGTGTTTTTAGCAATGCGTTAAAGGCGCCGATAGAAAGCATATGCACCTCATCTATGATATATACCTTATATGTGACGGCCGACGGGGCAAACTTCACCTTATCGCGTATGTCACGAATCTCATCAACACCGTTATTGGATGCGGCGTCAATTTCTATGACATCGGATATTGACCCGTTTGTTATCCCTTTACAGGCCGCACATTCATTGCATGGCTCATCAACAGGCGCATGTTCACAGTTGACAGCTTTGGCAAATATTTTGGCTGCACTGGTTTTTCCCGTTCCCCTCGGCCCGGAAAACAAATAGGCGTGAGAAAACTTCTTTTGCAAAAGGGCATTTTGCAGCGTTTTTGTAATGTGTTCTTGTCCCACCACATCTTCAAAGCGCTGAGGCCTGAATACTCGATATAAAGCTTGGTAACTCACGGGTTTGCCCTCCTCCGTTATTCATCATTCCCATTATACATGAACCTTGTTTCGATTCCAAAAGCTCTTTTCACATAACAAAAAACTCACCTAATAATAGGTGAGTTTGAAAATTTGATGATTGATTTACCGTGCACCTTCTGTCGATTCGCTACCCTAAGCGTTACTTAAGCAGTTAGCTCAGCCCAGGCAACCCTGCGGCACATGAGAGGTTTCACTTAATGCTGCTTCCTTCCGGACCTGACATGGTTCATGAATTCCCATTGCGCAGGACCCAAACGTCAACACCACTTACTTAAGGCAGACCTTAAAGTAAACGAACCTCGAGAAGGGATTCGGCCCTGCTAGAGCGGATTGCAGGTACAGGGCACCGCTACCTCCCCGCTTAGCACGGCAAAATAAATATCAAATTTTATATCGCATCTATTGTGATGCATACATAAGTATATCGTTTCCCCCTAAAAATTGCAACCGGACTACTCAGACAAGTTTTTCCTTAATGCTTTCTTCTTTTTTCGCAGTTCTTTAAAAAACGAACTGAGCATTTCTCCGCATTCCTCCTCAAGCACCCCGCTCACCACTTCAGCCTGATGGTTAAAGCGCTCTTCCTGCAAAAGGTTCATAAGCGAGCCTGAACAGCCGCCTTTAGGGTCAAACGCACCAAACACCACTTTTTCCACTCGCGAAAGCACGACGGCACCAGCACACATCGGACAAGGCTCTAGCGTCACATAAAGGGTCGCACCCTCCAGCCGCCATGTCCCCAGTGCTTTACACGCTTCATCAATCACAAGCATTTCCGCATGTGCGATTGACCGCTGCTCCGTCTCTCTTAAATTATGTGCACGCGCTACGACTTTGTCATTGACGACAAGCACAGCACCAATCGGCACTTCACCTTTCTCTTCAGCTTTTTTCGCTTCTTTCATTGCTTCTATCATATAAAGTTCATCTTGTGTCATAAGGGTAAGCTCTCTTTTCAAAGTTTTTTCAATGCACAAAAAGGCTACATACTAACTATAACGAAAACGGAAAGGAGACTGTCGATTGTCCAAAACAGACACAGCTCTTCTCATTGTAGACATGATCAATAATTTTGAATTCAATATGGGAGAAAGCCTTTCTAAAAAAACAGAAAAAATCGTTCCTCATATTTTATCATTAAAGGAGCATGCGAGACAAAATGATTGGCCGATTATTTACATTAATGATCATTACGGGCTTTGGCAAGCTGATATCAAAAATATTCAGCGAGAATGTACAAATGAAAAAAGCAGGGATATCATCACAAAAATCGCGCCGGATGATGCTGATTATTTTTTAATCAAACCGAAGCATTCCGCTTTTTACGAAACAGCACTCCACACTCTCCTTACCGAATTACAAGTGAAGCATATTATCTTAACAGGCATAGCCGGTAATATTTGCGTGCTGTTTACCGCCAATGACGCATACATGAGAGAATACAATATCACGATTCCTAAGGATTGCATCGCCTCAAATCGTGACGAAGATACCGAATTTGCCTTAACCATGATGGAGAATGTTCTTTTGGCAAAAATCACGACGGAAGAACAAATTACAGAAAAATAAACATGATCAGCGTCTTTCTTTCATACATTGATAGCGATATGAAAGGAGGCGTTTTTCATTCAAATTTATGTGGTGAAACAAGGCGACACTCTTTCTGGTATCGCTTCACGCTACAGAACAACTGTAAATGAGATCGCAGAAACGAATGAAATACCGAATCCCGACAGCCTTGTTGTCGGACAAACCGTTGTCATTCCAATAGCCGGCCAGTTCTATGATGTCCAACAAGGTGATACCCTGACGTCCATCGCGCGGCGGTTCAATACTACAGCAGCCGAGCTTGCCAGGATTAACCGCATCCAGTTAAACACCGTGCTGCAGATTGGTTTCCGTTTATACATTCCACCCATTCCTAAACAAGACATCGAGTCAAATGCTTATCTTGAACCACGCGGAAATCAAATCAGCGAAAATCTTCAGCAGGCGGCCCGGGAAGCGTCACCCTACTTAACGTATCTTGGCGCATTCAGTTTTCAGGCACAGCGTGACGGAACCTTAGTCGCCCCGCCTTTAACGAACTTAAGAAGCATTGCGGAGAATCAAAACACGACATTGATGATGATTATAACGAACCTTGAAAATCAGGCATTCAGCGATGAACTCGGCCGGATCATCTTAAACGACAATGCTGTGAAAAGAAGACTTTTAAATGCAATAGTCGAGAATGCCAGAAGATATGGGTTCTATGATATTCATTTTGACTTTGAATATTTGCGGCCTCAGGATAGAGAAGCCTATAATCAATTTCTCCGTGAAGCAAGAGATCTTTTCCATCGAGAAGGTTTTGAAATTTCTACTGCGCTTGCCCCTAAAACAAGCGCAACACAGCAAGGCAGATGGTACGAAGCTCATGATTACAGGGCACATGGCCAAATTGTAGACTTTGTTGTTCTCATGACATATGAATGGGGATATAGCGGGGGCCCGGCTCAAGCCGTTTCTCCAATCGGGCCTGTTCGGGATGTGATTGAATATGCTTTGACTGAAATGCCTGCAAATAAAATTGTCATGGGCCAGAATTTATATGGGTATGACTGGACACTTCCTTATACAGCAGGGGGAACTCAAGCAAGAGCGATAAGCCCCCAGCAAGCCATTGTCATAGCCAATCAAAACAATGCCGCCATTCAGTATGACCAAACCGCTCAAGCGCCTTTCTTCCGCTATACTGATGCAGAAAGCAGAAGGCACGAGGTATGGTTTGAGGATGCCCGCTCAATTCAAGCAAAATTTAATCTCATTAAAGAGTTGAATTTAAGAGGCATCAGCTATTGGAAGCTTGGTCTATCTTTCCCGCAAAACTGGCTGTTGCTGTCTGATCAATTCAATATTGTCAAAAAGACGTTTCGATAATTTGGAAACGTCTTTTTTTCATGGGGCACCCGAGCGTTGTGATACAATATGAAGGTCGGTAACTGACGAACGTTTTTCAGAAATAAGGAGGATTCCGATGAATACAGCCCCTTTTATCGCAATAGAAGGTCCTATCGGGGCAGGAAAAACAACCCTCGCAACGATGCTCTCACAAGAGCTTGGATTCCCTATGATCAATGAGATTGTTGAGGATAACCCGTACCTTGATAAGTTTTATGACAATATCGAGGAATGGAGTTTCCAGCTTGAGATGTTTTTTCTCTGTCACAGATACAAACAGCTTGAAGACACCAGTAATCACTTTTTAAAAAAGGGACAGCCTGTGATAGCTGATTATCACATTTATAAAAATGTCATTTTTGCGGAACGCACCCTGTCTCAACATCAGCTGGAAAAATACAAAAAGATTTATCGCCTGCTAACAGATGATCTGCCAAAGCCGAATTTCATCATTTACATAAAGGCTAGTCTGCCCACTTTGTTACATCGCATTGAAAAACGCGGACGCCCCTTTGAGAAAAAAATTGAAACAAGCTATTTAGAGCAGCTGATCGCAGATTATGAAGTCGCCATCAAACAACTGCAAGAGGCAGACCCTGAACTTACAGTGTTAACGATAGATGGTGATTCAAAAGACTTCGTTTTGAATAAGAGCGACTTTGAACGCATTGCCGCCCATGTAAAGGAGCTTATCATATGAAAGGCCATCATATCCCTAAAAATTCAATTATCACAGTAGCCGGAACAGTAGGTGTCGGAAAATCGACTTTAACAAAAGCTTTGGCTAAAAGGCTTGGATTTAAAACCTCTTTAGAGGAAGTCGATCATAATCCGTACTTAGAAAAGTTCTATCATGATTTTGAACGTTGGAGTTTTCATCTGCAAATCTACTTCTTAGCTGAACGATTCAAAGAACAGAAAACGATTTTTGAAGCTGGCGGAGGATTTGTACAGGATCGTTCTATTTATGAAGACACAGGAATATTCGCGAAAATGCATGCTGACAAAGGGACTATGTCAAAGATTGATTACAAAACCTACACAAGCCTTTTCGAAGCAATGGTTATGACACCGTATTTCCCGCATCCAGATGTATTGATCTATTTGGAAGGAGATCTGGACAACGTTTTAAACCGGATTGAAGAACGGGGCCGTGAAATGGAGCTTCAGACAAACCGTTCTTATTGGGAAGAAATGCATACGCGCTATGAAAACTGGATAAGCGGTTTTAACGCTTGCCCTGTTTTAAAGCTTCGCATTGAGGATTATGATCTGCTGAACGACGAAAGCTCAATTGAAAGCATTGTCGATCAAATCGCTTCAGTTATTTCTGAAAAACAAATAAAGTGAATCTCAGCTGAGATTCACTTTTTCATTATAATAAAAAATCCATTGCATCGAATGCAATGGATAAAACAATCTCCAATATATGCTTGTGTTTCATTAGAATTAAAATCAATATGGCGGAGGAAGAGGGATTCGAACCCCCGCGGGCTTTGACACCCCTGTCGGTTTTCAAGACCGATCCCTTCAGCCGGACTTGGGTATTCCTCCGTATCGACAAGACTTACTATATCATGAATGTTCTTATATGGTCAAGCATTTTCAAAAACTTTTTTTGTTTTTATAAAGATGTCCTGTTTATACAGGCAAAAAGGCGTACCTTGTCAGGCACACCTTTTCGGGAATTTACGGTTTTAATACTTCTTTATTCCCCATATAAGGGCGAAGCACTTTCGGAATGACGACACTTCCGTCTTCCTGCTGATAATTTTCTAGGATAGCGGCAACTGTTCTTCCAACTGCCAGACCTGAGCCATTCAGTGTGTGTACATGCTCCGGCTTGCCTTTTGCTTCACGTCTGAAACGAATGTTCGCACGTCTTGCCTGGAATGCTTCGAAGTTGCTGCAAGAAGAGATTTCACGATATGTGTCCTGGCTTGGAATCCAAACTTCGATATCGTATTTTTTCGCCGCCGTAAAGCCTAGATCACCCGTACACATGCTCATGACACGGTATGGAAGCTCAAGTAGCTGAAGTACTCGTTCTGCTTGGTTTGTGAGCTTCTCTAATTCATCATAAGAATCTTCAGGCTTCACAAACTTCACAAGCTCAACTTTATTAAATTGGTGCTGACGGATTAATCCGCGTGTATCACGCCCAGCTGAACCCGCTTCAGAACGGAAGCAGGCACTGAATGCCGCATAGTTAATCGGCAGGCTGTCACCTGAAAGGATTTCATCACGATGCATGTTTGTAATCGGTACTTCCGCTGTCGGAATTAAGAAGTAATCTTCTTCTCTGATTTTAAACGCATCCTCTTCGAATTTAGGAAGCTGACCCGTTCCCGTCATGCTTGCGCGGTTCACCATATAAGGCGGGATTACTTCAGTATAGTTATACTCATCTACATGCAGATCAAGCATAAAGTTATATAGTGCACGCTCCAGACGGGCACCTACCCCTTTATAGAAGACGAAACGGCTTCCTGTTACTTTTGCTGCACGTTCAAAGTCAAGAATCCCCAGCTCATCTGCGATATCCCAGTGCGGCTTCGGCTCGTAAGCAAAAGAAGGCTTTTCGCCCCATTGACGCACTTCTATGTTGTCGTCTTCTGTTTCACCGACAGGGACAGACTCATGCGGAATGTTTGGGATAGAAAGAAGGATATGATCAAGCTCCGATTCCACTGTTCTTAACTCTTCATCAAGTTGTTTAATGTCCTCGCCGACTTCACGCATTTCTTTAATGATGTGATCCGCGTCTTTTTTCTCACGTTTCAGTACAGCAACCTGCTGAGATACTTCATTCCGTTTTCCTTTTAACTCTTCAACTTTACCGATAAGCTCCCGTCTTCTATCGTCCAGCGCCTCAAACTTATCAAAATCAGTTAAGTCTTCGCCTTTGTGTACAAGCTTAGCTTTAATGTCTTGAAAATTTGCTCTTAGCATCTTTGTATCAAGCATGCGAAACACTCCTTTTATAAAATTAGTCGAAAATAAAAAGAGCCCTCATCCCCATAAAGGGACGAGAGCTCTCGCGTTGCCACCCTGATTGAAAACAAGCCATAGAGACTCGTTTTCCACTTTCACACATAACGGTTATCCCGTAAATGCCTACTTATTTCAGCATTTCGCTCAAGGATGGATTCAGACAGCATCTTTCACCGATTCGCACCAACCATCGGCTCTCTTAGAAAGAGGGGCTTCTTACTAGTTCCTATCAACGCTTTTCGATCTTTATTTGTGCTTATAATGTACTATAAGTTTCCACAGCTTTCAACTGTTTTATACAAGTGCTTTCTGCTTGTATTCCTCAACCATTTGAACAAACAGCTGTGTCACTCGGTGATCTTCTGTCAGCTCCGGATGGAACGAGCAGCCCAAGAATTGATCCTGTTTAGCAGCTACAATACGGCCATTATGCTCCGAAAGAACTTCGACATCTTCACCAGCTTCTAAAATATGCGGCGCACGGATGAATACCCCAGTAAAAGGCTTGTCCAGCCCCTTGATTGTTAAATCAGCTTCAAAACTGTCAACCTGCCGGCCAAACGAATTGCGTTCAACAACCACATTCAGCAGACCTAAATGAGGATTATCTGAACCAGCGATTTCTTTTGCTAATATAATTAATCCAGCGCATGTTCCAAACATTGGTTTTCCCTGAGCAGCAAATTTACGAAGAGGCTCCTTGAATTGATACGTATCAATCAAACGACGCATCGTTGTGCTTTCTCCACCAGGCAAAATCAGCCCGTCCACTTCATTCAGCTGCTCCGGACGTTTAACGACAAGACCAACCGCGCCGCATGCTTCAATTGCACGGATATGCTCTCTAACTGCTCCTTGAAGTCCTAGTACTCCTATTGTTAACATGTCAGCAGCGCTCCTATATTCCTACCAGCCGCGTTCTTGCATACGCTGTTCTGGAAGTAAGTTTGAGATTTCAATCCCTTTCATTGCAGTACCAAGCTCTTTAGAAAGCTCAGCAATCAATTTGTAATCAGTATAGTGAGTTGTTGCTTCGACAATTGCTTTCGCAAATTTAGCAGGGTTGTCTGATTTAAAAATACCAGAGCCAACAAATACTCCGTCAGCACCAAGCTGCATCATGAGAGCAGCATCAGCAGGAGTTGCTACACCACCGGCCGCAAAGTTCACAACAGGAAGCTTGCCGTCTTTTTTAATTTGAAGGAGAAGCTCGTAAGGAGCGCCTAAGTTTTTCGCTTCTGTCATGAGTTCATCTTCACTCATCGCAACGACTTTGCGAACTTGAGCGTTTACTTTGCGCATATGGCGAACAGCCTCAACGATGTTCCCTGTTCCAGGCTCACCTTTCGTACGAAGCATAGAAGCACCTTCAGCGATACGGCGCGTTGCTTCACCAAGATCACGGCAGCCGCAGACGAAAGGAACTGTGTATTCATTTTTATTCAAATGAAATTCTTCGTCAGCCGGAGTCAGAACTTCACTTTCATCAATATAGTCAACACCCATAGCTTCCAGCACACGTGCTTCAACAATATGTCCGATACGCGCTTTTGCCATTACCGGGATAGATACTGCATTCATTACTTCTTCCACGATTGTAGGGTCAGCCATACGGGCCACTCCTCCAGCCGCGCGAATATCAGCTGGTACACGCTCCAGCGCCATTACAGCGACAGCTCCAGCCTCTTCAGCAATTTTCGCTTGTTCCGCATTAATGACGTCCATGATGACGCCGCCCTTTTGCATTTCTGCCATTCCGCGTTTTACACGTTCAGTACCTGTTTGAGCCATTTCTTGGTCCCCCTAATCAAGGTATAGTGATATGATTTCTAGTTCTTATTGTATCCTAGAAATCCAATAATTTATATGGATATATATCATTTTATTCGGTTTTTAGCGCTTTGAAAATCATTTTTATTAAAAATTGGGTTTTTTCAGTATATTAAGCGAAAGAGCCCTAACACAAATCAGAGCTCTTTCAATTGATTAAAACCAGCCGGTTACCGTATCAACAATACTTCCCCAAATGCCGGCGAAAAATCCGCCGATACTGCGCATTGTCAGAACAAACCAGTTTGCTTTTTCTACTTTTTCTTTTGTAACAAGGTCTACACCAGCCAGATTGCCGTTAAGGAATCCGTAATCCTTTTCATCACCTGTATATTCAGCAGTCAGTTTCCCAACCTTCGTTCCTTTTTTCACAGGAGCGGTCAACGTATCTTTGTTTAATGTGACCTTCGCCTTGTAATTCTTTTCTTCACCATTCTTGACAGGAAGAGAGAATGCTTTGTTTGTCACAACGCCTACTTCTTTCTCTTTACCCTTATCAACTGAAATCGTTTTATGGCCTTTTACTTGATCGCCTTCAGCGTGAATTTCTTTCATGGAGAAATTGTCGAAAGCATAATCGAACATTTTTTTCGTCTCATCGAAACGGCCTGTATGAAGGTTGCCCTTTGCGTTCAACACAACAGTAATGACGCGCATTCCGTTGAGTTCAGCTGTTCCTGTGAAGCATGAACCCGCAGAGTCTGTAGAACCTGTTTTCAATCCATCCACAGTCGCTTTTTTATACTCGCTGACGAGCCCTTTCAGCATGAAGTTCCAGTTGGGCATGTCCATTTCATCGTCAGTGCCCTTTCTGAATTTCGTTTTGGCGATACTGGAAGTCTCCAGAACCTCAGGGTAATCAGTAATCAAGTGATCTGCAAGAATGGCCATATCCTTAGCAGAAACTTCACTTTCTTCATCTGCGCTTGTCCCCTCAGGCTGATGCCCGTGAAGATCTTTGTTTTCAAGACCTGTTGCATTAACAAATTTGTAATCTGTTAAGCCAAGTTCTTTCGCTTTTGCATTCATTCTTTTAACAAACTCAGTTTCAGAACCCGCAACGATTTCTGCAATCCCGATAGCAGCGGCATTTGCAGAATAAATTGCTGTAGCTTGATAAAGTTCTTTTACTGTGTACTTCCCGTCCTTACGAAGAGGAACATTTGATAAGCTGTTATCTTGGGAAATCTCATACACATAATCATCAGGCGTATAGGTTTGGTCCCATTTTACTTTTCCTTGGTCAATTGCTTCTAATAACAGATACTCTGTCATCATTTTTGTCATACTGGCAATTGGCAATCTTTTATCTGCATTTTTACTGTACAGAATCTTACCTGAAGAAGCTTCGATCATAATAGCAGCTGATGCATTGATATCAATTGGATCGCTGGCTGCATTTGCTTTTGACATCGGAGCCAGGCAAGTGACAAATAGTGTTAATATAACCAATGACATCAATATCCGTTTACATTTCATGATGTTCAATCGTATGACCTCCGTATTTCATTTTCTTCATCTATAATTAAGCCGTTAAAGGACATTTTTAAAGCACAACAGTATAAATTTTATCATAATCATGATTAAAAAAATAGACAGAGTCAGAGACCCTGTCAAATGTTTTTAATTTGTAACATTTTATTATGAAATTGTATAGTTCGGTGATTCTTTTGTAATCTGCACATCATGCGGATGGCTTTCACGAAGCCCTGCGCCAGTCATGCGAATGAACTGAGCTTCTTCTCTTAAAGCTAGAAGATCTTTGGATCCGCAATATCCCATACCGGAACGAAGACCGCCGACTAGCTGATAAACAGTTTCTTCAACTGGTCCTTTGTAAGGTGTGCGTCCTTCGATTCCTTCAGGAACGAATTTTTTGTTTTCTTCTTGGAAGTAACGGTCTTTACTTCCTTTTTCCATTGCAGCAACTGAACCCATACCGCGGTAAACTTTAAATCTTCTGCCTTGGTAGATTTCAGTCTCCCCGGGACTTTCTGACGTGCCTGCAAGCAAGCTACCAAGCATGACAGCATGTCCACCGGCTGCCAATGCTTTTGTGATATCGCCAGAGAATTTAATTCCGCCGTCTGCAATGATTGTCTTGCCGTGTTTTCTTGCTTCAGTCGCACAATCAAAAATCGCTGTAATTTGCGGAACACCGACACCCGCCACCACGCGTGTCGTACAAATTGAACCAGGTCCGATTCCAACTTTGACAACGTCTACTCCAGCTTCGATAAGAGCTCTTGTCGCTTCAGCTGTTGCCACGTTTCCAGCAATAATATTTAATTCAGGATACGTTTCACGAATTTTTGTTACTGTGTTTACTACCCCTTGAGAGTGTCCGTGAGCTGTGTCGATAACAATGACATCGACATTAGCTTCGACAAGCTTCTTGACACGAGTCATTGTGTCGCCAGTTACGCCAACTGCCGCGCCAACGATCAGACGGCCGTGAACGTCTTTAGATGAGTTCGGGAACTCAATAACCTTTTCAATGTCTTTAATTGTGATAAGACCTTTTAATTTATTCTGGTCATCAACGAGAGGAAGCTTTTCAATTTTATGTTTCTGCAAAATCTTTTCAGCTTCATCCAAAGTCGTTCCTACAGATGCAGTGACGAGTTCTTCTTTCGTCATAACATCGCTGATTTTCATAGAGTAGTCAGAAATAAAACGAAGATCACGGTTTGTAATAATTCCGACAAGCTTTTGATCTTCTTCGTTATTTACAATCGGAACACCGGAAATTCTGTATTTCCCCATCAAATGCTCCGCATCATATACTTGGTGATCAGGAGTTAAAAAGAAGGGATTTGTGATAACGCCGCGCTCAGAACGCTTAACTTTATCAACTTGCTCAGCCTGTTGTTCAATGGACATGTTTTTATGAATAATGCCCAAGCCGCCCTGTCTAGCCATTGCAATTGCCATTGCTGATTCTGTTACAGTGTCCATACCTGCGCTGATGACAGGAATATTCAGCTTTAACGTTTTTGTAAGTTCTACAGATAAATCCACATCACGCGGAAGCACCTCTGACTTGGCTGGCAGAAGCAGCACATCGTCGAACGTTAAGCCTTCTTTTGAAAATTTACTTTCCCACATTAGTAAATCCCCCTCTTTTCGGCAAAATATTATATGTAGATTATCAACTAGCCAAGAGCATGTCAAGGAAGCGAAAAAGAGTTGAAATATTTAGATAACGGAAAGGATAAAGAAATACATATGACCTATCATAAGTGGAAAGACTTAGCGCTATTTTACTCCATTGAATCAACCCAGAAATTTCTAGAGAAAACTTATATGTTAAACGGCATTGATGAAGCGAAAAAAAACTCCTATAAAAACAGTGAGCGATTTATTTATTTCTTAAAGCATGCTGAATCGTTTTATGAACAAGCCTCATCTTCTCCTTTGGAAATCAAACCGATTCTCTTATTTTACGGAATGGCACAGCTTATCAAAGCATGTCTAATTACACGTGATCCTCATTATCCAAGCCATACATCAGTACTGGCACACGGCGTAACAACAAGAAAGCGAAAGAAACAGAATTATTGTTTTAGCGATGATGAAGTAAAAATACAACGGAACGGCCTATGCATGCATTTCATGAAACACTTATTTGGACAATCGGATATAGTGGATGAACGGTATACCATGAAAACATTATTAATGGCGATTCCAGAACTAAGTGATACTTTCTATTTTCAGAAGAAAGAACGGTATTTGACAAAAGTCGAGAAGGAGAAGGACAGGGACAGGATTTCGGTGCCAGAGCATGTGGTCATCAATTATAAAATGTCTGATGCAAGATTTGCCGAATATATGAACCACCATTTTCAATGGTCTTTTGCAAAGAAAAATGAACACGGGCTGCTGTTTAACATTTCACCGCAAGACACGAAGCCATGGATAACAACCGGCTTGTTATATGACATGGGAAAGAACCAATATTATATCCCGTCTAAAAAAGAGCAATTTCTGAGACTTCCTGAAATGGCAATTCATTATTTAATTTTATACAATATAGGGATGATTGCGAGGTATGAGACGGAGTGGTGGTATGAGCTGTTAACCCAGCATATAAGCGATGATTACGTACTAATTCAGCAGTTTTTATTAGTGACTGAAAACAAATTCCCGACATACGCATTACAACTTCTTCTTCAATGTTGACAAATAAAAAACCCAGCTCAATGAGCTGGGTTTTACCTTGCTTGGCGGCGTCCTACTCTCACAGGGGGAAACCCCCGACTACCATCGGCGCTGAAGAACTTAACTTCCGTGTTCGGCATGGGAACGGGTGTGACCTCTTCGCTATCGCCACCAAACAAATGCCTTCAGGATGAAGGTACTGGGCGTTTCTCACAGGATGTGAGAGCCCTTAGCGGAGTTTCTTTCCGCCTTTTAGAAGAGATA
>NZ_JXAQ01000018.1:0-18021 GCF_000815295.1 Bacillus sp. MSP13 | reverse complement strand
TTTATTATTTCTACCATGTTTGTTTATGAAGCTTATATTATTCCGCAGTAGCTCAGTGGTAGAGCTATCGGCTGTTAACCGATCGGTCGTAGGTTCGAGTCCTACCTGCGGAGCCATTGCTTCCATAGCTCAGCAGGTAGAGCACTTCCATGGTAAGGAAGAGGTCAGCGGTTCGAGCCCGCTTGGAAGCTTATCTAAAATACGTTGATCTTATGCAGTTTCCGTGAGATATGGAACTGTTATTTTTTTGTCTAAAATATGTGGGTGTCATACGGGTGGCAAATTAGAGAATTTCTCTAAAATGTCCCCGTTTTTAATATATTATTGATTGCATCAGCGACTAAAATATCTGATTCACGATTAGCGTGAGTGTAAATATTCATTGTGGTTTGGACGTTAGCATGGCCAAGCCTCTGAGAAATAGCTTTAATATTTAATCCAGGTACTTTCCCAATTTGATTTATTAACATTGTTGCGTGTGAGTGTCTCATATCATGAAGACGTCCTGGCTTGATATTGTGCCTCTTAGTGAATCTCTGCCACCAAGTATTAGGTGAGGTAGGATACTGAGGTTGCCCCATGTCCCCACCAAATAACAAAAGCTTATCTGTTCCTCTCCACAATTCACCCAACAGTAATTTATTTTTCTTGATTTCTCGTAGCAAAATTACTGCTTCTTGCATTATACTTTGAGGCTATACAATTGTTGGGTGAGGATTATACGGAGGTTGATCAAGTAGTTTTTGTGACTTTAAAAGAAGAAAAAGGGAAAGCTGTGAAAGTAGAAGCTAACTTGTTTTCCTCCGAATTCAGATTGGTTTATAAAGAAGATTGGAGTTCCTTCATTAATCCTGCTTATGAAGAACCTAAAGTTGATGAGCAAATTTATAACTCTAAAAATGGAACTGATAGCATTAATAAAACTATTCCTGTCTTAAAACCAGCAATTCAAAAGAAAATTCAGGACAAGAAGAAGTTACCTAATCTTAAAAACACCGAGAAAAAACATAAAAAGGATAGTTAGTACTTTCCTGTTAAAGTGGAGGGTATAATTTCATGATAAATACTAAATTTAACGGAAGAAGATTAAGGGAAGGGAGAATATACAGAGGATTAACTATTACTGATTTGGCGGATAAATTGGATGTTAGTAAACAAATGATCTCAAAATATGAAAACGGAAAATCATCACCCCCTTTCGAGAGTGTACTTAAGTTGATTGATGTATTAAAGTTTCCGAAAGATTATTTTTATCAAGAGGGTATAGATGTAAAGACTGGGAACACTTATTTTAAATCATTACTTTCTACTGGAAAAAAAGAGAGAGAAATGCAAAATGATCGAGTAAAGTATCTCACTGTGATACGACACTTTATGGAAGAATTTATTGACTTTCCTGAACTTAATTTACCGGAGTTCGATTATCGCATCCCTTACAATATAGAAGAAGTAGCTATGAAAGTGAGAGAGCATTGGGGGCTTGGTAATGAACCCATAAGAAATATGGTAGGTCTGTTAGAGGAAAATGGGTTTGTAGTAACGTCAATTAATACAAGAATAAATAGTATTGATGCATTTGGTAGTAATCAAATTATTGGAGATAAGGAATACTACACAATTGTATTAGGTAATGATAAGAGATCATTCTATCGAAGGCAGTTTACCGCAGCTCATGAATTGGCACATAAAATTTTACATGATCCTGAGTTGAACACCGATGAAATTTCCAAGGAAGAATTCAAGAAAATAGAAGAGGAAGCTAACGAATTTGCTTCTGCTTTCTTGTTACCCATGGATGCATTCTTTAAGGATGTTTCACTACATCCAACTGACATAAATTATTATAAACACTTAAAGAAAAAATGGTGTGTTTCTATAAGTGCAATGATAGTCAGAGCCCATCGACTAGGTGTCATCACTCCTAATCAATATCAATATTTACAGAGACAAATTAGCCGATATAATTGGCGAATTAATGAGCCTTTTGATGATACTAAAAATTTAGAAGAACCAGTTGCTATTAGACAAGCGGTTGAACTACTAATTGAAAATGAAGTATTAAATGGTAAAGAGTTTTTACAAAAACTCTCTAAAGATTATGAATTAAGTTTACTCAGAGAAGAGGTTGAGCTTCTTTTAGGTTTGGAAGAAGGATACTTAAAAACCGAGACTGAGAATGTGCGTATAATAAGCATTGAGGATTTGAAAAAATAAAGCTTGATGTCTTAAGAGGAGAAACCCGGACACCAATCAATACAATTTGTATTGATTGGTGTCTTTTATTTCAAATAGGAGGAATTAAATTGTTAGTTAAACAATTATCATTCATCCCAGAAGTAAGTGAAAAAGAAGTGCGAAACATTGTTATTAAAGAGCTTAAAACATACAGAGCATTAAAAATCCAAACGGAGAATAGGGTAGAGCAAAGGGAAAAGGGAGTTATTGGGCTGTTTCCGCAGCTACGGGAAAGCACCGAATATAATGAGCTGAAGTTCAAGCAGATGGATAGGGCGCTAAAGCACTGCCTTGACCAAGACGAATACAGCATCATAGAAAAGAAATATTTGTCATCGCAAAAAATAAAGGATCTGGAAATCATGATTGAACTGGGTCTCAAAAGAGATAAGTTCTATCAGGTGAAAAGACAGGCTATATACAACATCGCGACAGCGCTCGGAATAATCTGAGGGCTGTTTTTAATTCTTTAAATATGCCCAGCAGTTCTAAAAATCACTAAGGAGTTGGTTAGAGAAATGTTGTTGCTGAGGTAACAAAAGGAGTTTGAAAGAAGTTAACACAGAACATAATCTCGATGATGTGGAAGACAGTATACAAGTCTTGAGGAGGAAGAAGATGAAGAGGATACTAATAGAGTATCGATGCAGGGGTTTTGTGCCATCTAAGTATCAAAAATCATATAATTATAAATAAAAGCAGGCATTTGTGTCTGCTTTTATTATTGGAGCTATTCAATACAAGCGCCAACAATTGCTGTAATACCAAAGAAGTCCAGTATTGCATCTTTCACTTGAGGACTTGCTTTCTTTGCTGCTTTGGCGACTGCTTTATCCCAAGCAGTTCTTTTGCTTCTATATTTTTTCTTATAGTAGTTATAATATTGATATGTTTTAGTAACAAAGGTTTTTGCTCCACCTAAGGCACTTAATCCTTTTTTAACTTTAAGAAGTTTTGCAGGATAAAAAACCAACCCTGCAATTGCGGTTCCCACGGCAGCCGTACAAGAAATAACTCCTAGAGTTGTGAACTGCGTGTCCGATTGTTCAGTCCGAGCAACTGCGGTGTTAAGATCCTTGACTATTGTTTTGTCATCAATATTGTTTCTGAACCAATCTAAAATAGCTTCAGAACCTTGATTAATTACTGACTCAGGAATGTCCTCAATCGCATATAGTGCTTTTTGATTTGATAATAAATTTGGAAATTCTTTTTCGAGGCTAGAATTTCGAACCAATGAGTCGTCTTTTGGTTCTACTGCTTCAACTGCTGTTGTTCCAAGGATAGAAAATAAAAATATTGAAACAACTGTTAAAATGATATTACTTTTGTACTTAAGAATAAAACTCATATCATCCTCCTTTTAACTTAATTTATCATACTTGCATATTATACACCTTTTTACCACTTGATTCCATAGAAAAAAATGTGTAATAATTGATTTTGAAAAATGCATATTTCTCTATAGAATAGTGAGGGGTTAGTGTGAGTCAAAAAAAATATGAGTCTATATGGTGGATAACGACTTTACTCATGTTTCTAGTTATAATCTTAAATAATATTGTTATAAAAAATGAACCTTTATATATTATTATTGTGGTTATATACATAGTGTTCATGGGATTTATAAAATTAAAACAAAAGAAATCTAAGTCAGATTAAGCAGGCCTAAAAGGCCTGCTTTTTTCGTTCCATTATATTGACCTAATTGTGATGCCTTTTCCCTTAGAAATTTTAAAAACTATGGTGTAACTTCAGAAGAACGTATTTTTTTGTTACAGGATCAATTTGATTCACACGAAATATTCGATAAAAACCCGACAAAAAGCCGACAAAATGGGGGATAAAATGGGTACTTTTTTTGATTGCGTTTTGTCATACGATAGAGACAAGAAAACGAACGTGAATAACAGTCCAAAAAGGAGATACCTACGGACGCTGATCTTTTGTACGAGTGAATTTGTACAGCTGATTAGTGGCCGTTTTTTTATGGCCAAACCAGGAGACGCACCTTTCCTTTATCAAGTGTGCACTCGGATGTATCGAATGACTATGAAGGTCGTTAGCTTCACAGGAGGAGCGGCTGGAGTCTATGCAGTATTGCGCGCGATAGTCACGGGGAACGCAAGCGGTGAGATCCCGCTTGCAAGGGAAGTCTTAAACTGGCTCTCCATTTTCTTTGCTTACCTCCTGGGGGAAATCGGCGGGCTACATATAAATAAAAGCGAATAGCGTAAGGCGGTGCTTATTCGGCAAGGAGTAATGAAAGATGAAAATGAGAGACGTTTTATCTGCTGACACGAAACAAGAGCTTAAAAAAGTGTTGAGTCGCTCCACAAAGGCAGAAGAACCTTTGACGAGGCGGGATTGGGAAGAAATCATGGGAACGAAACGTGACACCTTCAGACGTGTAGGCGGCCGGATCCGGAGAAAGTGAAATGATGGGAACAGCCGTCATGTATCGGGAGTATGGCTGCCGGTGCTTTGGATAGGGATAGGAGCACAAAAACAAAATGAGGGAGGAAATCGGAATGGCTTCATTAAAGGGAGTATGCGCCAATCCAACAAAACAGAATCATACTTAGATTCCTAAATATTGAAAAAGTGTCTCCGATATAGTTTTAGGAGGCGATTTTTTATGAGTGAAACTAAAGAAATAATTGAATTTGGTGATATCAAAGACGCAGAGATTTATTTGCAACTAATTGAAAAAAACATACACAAAAAAAGCTTCTCTGATCAAATTGCATTTAGAGAAGAAATCAAAAAGCGTCATGATAGAAAGCAAATTCAAATGCTCTTGGGCAGGCTGGAAGATATGATCGATAATAAAAAAGCTACAAGTCACTTTACTACAGCTTTTTTTGCAATTCTATCTTTTATTTTAGGAAGTACATTAAATTATGGTCTCGGTCGAGCAACAGCGCTCAGTCTGACAGAAAGTGACGAAGGAAGTGCTGCTGGAACAATTATCATATTGGTTTTTTATACTGCGGGACTAATTTGGTTTGTGTTATCTTTTGTATATTCAAAGAGACTAAAAAAATTGACCGGTTATAAAAGATTATTACAAGAGTGTTTAGAAGAAATGCCAGATAAAAGACATTTTAGAAGAAGAGTATAAACAAGCATTAGACACCTTAGTGTATAAGGTGTTTTTTTATTGGAGGCGAAACATCATGGATATTAGAACTATACCAGTAGAAAAGATTAACCTCGCTGTATACAACCCTCGTATTGATCTTCAGCCAGGCGATCCGGAATATGATGCTCTGAAAAAATCCATAGAACAATTCGGTTACATTGATCCACTTATCTGGAATGAAAAGACCGGCAATCTTGTTGGAGGTCACCAGCGATACAAGATTCTAATGGAGGAAAGGCCAAAAGATATCACCGTCTCCGTTGTCTCCTTAGATGAGGATAAAGAGAAGGCTCTTAACATTGCATTAAATAAGATCGGCGACGATTGGGATGAATCTAAACTCGAACAAGTTCTTGCGGAGCTAAAAGAAAATGACTTCGATCTAAGTCTTACTGGTTTCACAGAAGAAGAGTATGAGGAATTGCTATCTAATCTAAATATAGATACAGGAATCACAGTAGTGGAAGAGGATGATTTCGACATCCACGATGCACTGGATAATATTCGTGAGCCTGAGACTAAGTACGGTGATATCTGGAGGCTTGGCCGCCACACTTTAGTATGTGGTGATGCGACTAAGCCTGAAGATGTTGAGAGATTAATGGAGGGGCATAAAGCCGATTTGGTTGTGACTGATCCTCCATATAATGTGGCTATCAAAAGTGATAGTAAGAAATTAAATGAAGCTGGCCACGCATCTATTTTGAATGATGAGATGGATGTCGAGCGGTTTGATAGGTTCTTGAGAAGTGTTTTTCAAAACTACTCGTCCGTGATGAATGAGCGAGCAGCTATTTATGTATTCCACCCATCTTCTTATCAACGGGCCTTTGAAAATGAAATGAGAAATGCGGGTATTGATATTCGGTGTCAGTGTATTTGGGTAAAGAATTCACCGACATTTGGGTGGAGTCAATATCGTTTCATGCACGAGCCCGTTTTCTATGCTTTCAAAGAAGGGTGTTCACCACATTGGTATGGCGATCGTAAACAGACAACTGTCTGGAGGTCGGATTTAGCTGAGGATCAGGTACCAGAAACCGTATGGGAAATTTCTAGGGGCGATGTCTCTAAGTATGTTCATCCGACACAGAAACCGTTGGAATTGATAAATATCCCGATAGCCAATAGCAGTAAAAAAGGTGATATTGTCCTGGATTTCTTTGGAGGGAGCGGGTCAACGCTTATGACTTGCGAACAAACAGATAGAGAATGTCGTTTGCTCGAATTGGACCCCTATTTTATGATGTCATTAAAATGCGTTTTCAAGAAGCCACTGGAAAAGAGCCAGTGCTTATCAGTTCTTTATAAATAAAAAAAGAGGGTGCTGCTAACACCCTCCCTTTCTAAACAGAGAGAAACTCCCTGTCAAAGAGCGTGATCAAGACGCGGCCGCGTTGTGGGAAAACATCACGCTCTCATCTCATATTGTAATGGAGGACAGGGAGTATGGCAATAGAAAATAGAAACGTATGTTCCTTTTCTGACGATGAAAAAGAAAATCTCCTTCTCCTGCATAGTGCCGAGTTGTTATAGAACATCAGTCAATCAAAAGAGAAATACCGTAAAATCATTCAAGCAGGTATCGCCCAGTGGGTCAAAGACTTCCAAAGTGGGCATATCAAGGTGAATACTGTGGACGATTTGAAAAAGCTCATAGAGCTTGATATAGAGCTTCAGAAAGATGAAGAAATTTAACTTGACTGTTAACTATGCTGTACTTTTTCCACACTTTAGTATATTTATTTAGTGTGGGGTGATTAAGTTGAATAATCATGTTTTAGTAGGCAATGGCATAAACATTCAATTTGGTGGTAATGAATATTCAAATAAGAGCATTATTGATAGAGCTATTAATAATATTGATATTGGTAATTTTCCGGAAGAGGTATATCCTAAAGAAACTAAATTGTATTTTGAACAATTATATAAGTTAAGCTCAAAAGTTTTTAAGGGGAAGCTAAATCATCTAGCTGTTACGGATATAGAAAAAAAGAACTGAGTGAATTCATATCGCGCTATAGATTCCATAAAGGTAAACTGCGATATTATCAAATAGGATTTGAGGATTATTTTTTCTTGCATCATTTATTTTGTAATTATCATAAGATTAATAATCCCAATAAGTTTTATTATCAACAGCAGTTGAGATGTTTTTTTATTGATTCAATATTTAACAGTGGTAAAATTAATTCCTTATATGAATTATATCCTGACTCTTTGAAGAGCTGGTTTAGTCAGTTCAGTGAAGTGTTCACCACAAATTACGATAAGAATATCGAATTGCTTACAGGAATCAAAGTCAGCTATTTACATGGTGCTTTTCATATTATTAGTGATATTTATGACAAAGATGGTTTTAGAAATAAACTATCTGATAGACCCATTGATAACTATGTAATTATAGAGGGCTATGATCATTTATATTCAACTGCACTTACAACATATTCTGGCTCTTTAAAAGAATTTTCCGGTACCATGAATCCATCAGCAAATAAATTAATTGATAAATACGTTGAAGAAATTGATAGGAATCCTAAAAAACTTGAAGAAATTAGCCGCTTCAAAAACGAACCATCACCTCTGTGTTATTTATATGAAGCAATTATATTAAAATTAAAAGATAGAACTTTGAAATTTGAAGAGGATTATCCCTTTGAAAAACTTAAAACTTGTTCAGGAACCCTAACGATAATAGGACTTTCGCCAAACAATGATTCACATCTAATTGATATGATCAATAATAATGAAGGCATCACTAAAATTATTTATTATTATTTTGAAGAGAAGGAAGGACAATCTATAGTTCAATTTTTCTCCAATAAAGAGGTTGAACTTAGTGATGTAACTGACTTTTGGAATTCTATCGAAGCACTTCATTTGAAGTGCTTTTTAATTTTTGAAAACAAACTCAAAACTCAATTCATGCTTTGGGGGTGGGTGATGATGTAATGCCAAGACCACGAGATCCTAAACGAGATGAAGCGTTCCGTCTGTGGCAAGAAAGCGGCGGAACCCGCTTACTAAAAGATATAGCTGAGGAGCTCGGTTGCTCCCCTTCACTTATTCGCAAGTGGAAAAACCAAGATCATTGGGAAGAAAAATTGAATGGTAACGTTACTAAACAAAATGATCAATCCAATGGTAACGTTACTAATCCCGTTGGTGCTCCAAAAGGTAATAAAAATGCAAAAGGAAATAAAGGAAACAAAAGAGGGAAGGCGCCGCCTGGCAACCAAAACGCCAAAGGGAATAAAGGCGGCGCAGCCCCCAAAGGAAATAAAAACTCTGTGCGTACTGGCGAGTATGAATCAATCTTATTTGATTTCATGGATGATACAGAAAAAGAGCTGTTTGGCCAAATCGAAACAGACCCGCTCTATCAAATTGATATAACATAAGGGAGTTGAGTCTTCGAGAGCGGCGCATGATGCAAAGAATAAGCCGAAGAAAGTAACGATCAGAATACATGGACCACAGTATCTTCCTTAGTGGTTAAGGCAGGGACACTTGGTGAGACTGAATGGATCCACTTAACACAACGATATTTCCGTTTCAGATATGCAAACGGTAATCTGCAACAGTCTGATTTCGTACTTTATCAGTCGCTGGGTGCTGGAGAAGAGGATATAAATATTAAACAAGCTGTTCCGATTAAAGCGACAGCTGCTCCGCTCATTATGCAAATAGATAAGAGCGGCTTAACCGATGATGGCCGCTTAAAAGTTCAGACTGAAGGCTTGAATCTCGGCTCATTAGACACTCAAGCAAAAACGATAGATGTTATTTTTCACGATAAAACAGAAGAGATTGGGGATGGTACTCCGTTCACTGTTGGATCATTTAAAACGTTGCTCATTGAGGTTTATGGGACAGCTGAGACAAGTGAATTGAAATTCTGGGGTAAATCCTTATCGGGAACAAAAAGAGCCCTGAGAGGGCAGAAAGTGGATGACGGAACGTATGCCACTAGCACAAAAGGAAGATCGGAAGCCTGGTCTTTTGACATTACCGGTTTTAAAGAAATCATGATGGAGCTCACAGCGTTAACAAATGGAAACTTTTCAGTAAGAGGGACGGCCGTCTCTTAAAGTCGGACCGTCTTTTTTTGCCTCTAAGGAGGTGATAAAGAAATGGAGGAAACGAGTGTGTTTATTAACTTTGATACGTTAGATTTAGCGAGGGTGTACCTGTTCGGAGGTGTGAAATATCTTGATTTACTGCTTGTTCTCAGCATTCTTGATGTGATAACAGGCGTCATCAAGGCTTGGAAATTTAAGAAGTTGCGGAGCCGGAGCGCATGGTTTGGTTATGTCCGGAAGATGCTTAGTTTTTCGGTGGTCATTGTGGCAAATATCATAGATACAATCCTCAATCTGAACGGTGTCCTGACATTTGGAACCGTTCTTTTTTATATCGCCAATGAGGGGCTTTCCATTACGGAGAATCTGGCACAGATCGGCGTTAAGATTCCGGCGGCCATCACTGACCGACTTCACGTAATCGAAAATGACAACGAACAAACAAACGAAAAAGACGAACAGGCTGCTGGATAACCCGGCGGCTTTTTCTATATCAAAAATAAAGGAGAGAACACGCATGACAATCACAGTGAAAAAGAATCTGGTATCAAAAGTTAAATACGGTTTGAAATGCTCGAACCCAATGACAGCGGAATACATTACAATCCACAATACAGCCAATGACGCATCAGCTGCCAATGAGATCAGTTACATGATCAACAACACAAATTCAACAAGCTTTCATTTTGCAGTAGATGACAAAGAGGTGCGGCAGGGCATTCCAACAGATCGCAATGCAAGGCACACAGGGGATGGCACATACGGCACCGGGAACCGTAAGTCTATAGGCGTTGAAATTTGTTACAGCAAGTCAGGAGGCGCTAAATACTATGCTGCTGAAAAGTTGGCTATCAAGTTTGTGGCGCAGCTGCTTAAAGAACGTGGATGGGGTGTTGATCGAGTCCGCAAACATCAGGACTGGAACGGGAAATACTGTCCTCACCGGATTTTGTCAGAGGGTAGATGGGATGAAGTAAAAGCCGCTATTGCTGATGAATTAAGCAAAATCGGTGGTAAAACCTCAGCTGCTTCAGGTGGTTCTTCAGGATCCGGAACAATATATACAGTTAAAAAAGGTGATACTCTTTCCGCAATTGCAAAAGAGCACGGGGTGAGTGTAGCAAATCTTCAGAGCTGGAATAACATTAAAGACCCGAATAAAATTACAGTTGGCCAAAAATTGAAACTGAAAGGATCCAGTTCATCCAGCAGCACTAAAACAAGCAGCAAAAAGACATCATACCCGCTCCCTTCCGTAATTATTAAAGTGACAAGTCCGATGACGAAAGGAACGAATGTCAGACAAGTTCAAAATGCTCTGGCTGCTCTTTATTTCTACCCGGATAAAGGGGCAAAGAATAATGGCATTGATGGCGTATATGGACCGAAAACCGCAAATGCAGTCAAACGGTTCCAGTCAGTAAGTGGCCTGACTGCTGATGGCATTTATGGTCCTAAGACTAAAGAGAAAATTGAGGAGAAATTGAAATAAAAAGCCTTCTGACCAAAGACTTTTAAGCGTCTCTATGTATGCACTTAATTACGGAAAGAGAATAAAATAAAAAGGGGTATCAATAACCCCTTTTTGCTTTTAATATAAACGCAAACTACCGTTCCAAGTTTGTCCGATTTTAGCTCCAATCGTAAACCCTTTAATGTCTACACCGAGAACCATAGCCCCTACAACCTTAATTTTTGCAGTATCATTAGTTGTTTTGGTTTTAGTAATGTTATAGCTCTTTCCAGTTTGTTTCCACCAAGCTACGTTAAGGCCAGTAACATAAGAGTTAATACCTGACACTTTAGTGAACTGAGGCTTCTTATTTACAAATTTATATTGGTAATTAAACGCGATATTTTTCCAGCAAGCCATCCCTGTCATACCCCAACCTGTAAAAGGCGCCCACCAATTGATAACATGTGAGTCATTTATTTGTGGTTTTATTAAGGTAGTACCTTCACTAACATTAATGGCCTTTTCAAACTCTTGTGGTTGTTGAGCATTTTTAATAAACTCTTCAAAATCCTGAACTGAATCAAACTTCAAAAAATCCTTTTTAGATACACTTGAAAATTCTTCGCTTGAGACATCCACTAATTCAAAACCAAGGTCCTTTTGTAATTCTTCCACTTGGTTCCTTGTTTCAGCAATCTCTTTTGTTGTGGATTCTGCGTTGGCTGAAGCAAAAGGAACCAAAGCCAAGCCAAGGGCAATGACTAAGACTAAAATCCTTTTCATACTTTCAACCTCCATTCAATTTAGTTCTTACAAACCAATTAAAACATATGAAAGTCCTGAAATCCATAAAAAACCAAAAGATTTATATTTTTCAATAAATTTATTTATTTGGATATGTTATAATTGCCGGGTAACATATAAGGGGAAGGGAGTGATTGCATGAAAAACCGATTGAAAAAATACAAGTTAGGTTTGATAAGCTTTCTAGTTCCACTTATTTCGATTTTTGTAATACCCTATGAGAAGGTTTCAGAATTGGGGTATGCTCTCGGTTTCCCTATTCAATTTGTGATTTATCGTAGCTATGATGGGTTTGTAGGAAATAGGTTTTTGTTATTTACTCCAACAGAATTCATTAAGACAGAGTTTAATGTTGTTAATTATTTAATCGCCGTTCTGATGGTGTATGTATTACTAAGGATCATCAAAAAAGTTATAACAGGGTTGAAAGCAACAAAACACAATCCTATTGAGGAAAGATAATATCCTCATAAAAAAGCCCGTCTCATAAGGCGGGCTTTAAATAATCCATATTTTCTTTTCTTTATCCCATGAAAGAGCGCCTTTGTGGATAAAAAACGATAACGCAATTCGGAGAAAACCCTTGTTTTATGTCCATCTCCAGTTAATAGCTCCGTCAGGGTAAACTGCAGGAACAATGATTCCTCGTTTGCTGTTGTTCTCGTCAAGGATGTACCAATTTTCATCTTCTAACCATTCTTCGTCGTATTTCGTTTCATCGAAGTCACCATCTTCGTCAATAAGGTCATTAAATAGGTCTCGAAAGATCTCGATGTTTTCATATGGGCTGAGTATACCGTACATCCACATACCTTCTCCGCTAACGTCGTGAATTTCGCCTAACTTTTCATCTTTATAGTAAAGGAACACTTATTTTCCCTCCTTTGATTGAAGTTTGAAATACTCGCTTGGTATCTCGCCTCTTATTAAATATTCAGTATCTCTTTTTGTCCAACTAAGAGCTCTTTTCTTCCAATAATCTGAATGCTTATCATTCTTTATTAGACGTTCAATTTTTTTTGGGGATAAAATAGCTACTTCTTTTACTTCTCCTGACTGGATGGCCTTTCGCAAAGCCGGCAGATTTAATTCAATAGAATTATCACCGTAATTAGTGATTACATTTTTATTCATCGTGAAACTGGTGTACGGACTATTAGACTTTTGAGCTCCTCTAAATCCGCCTAAAATATGTTCTGTCACTGTGACTTGTCTACCTTTATACATTCCTTCTTTATTTATTGGCACAAGATTTCCGGTGTCCGGATCAATATGTGATTTTCCTAATCCGTTAGCTGCTTTGGTGGAATATAAATCTTTATCTCCACGATAGAGATTTGAGGATTTTCCGGCTCCTGCGCTTGCTTTCAATACTTTTCCCGTCCCGATTGCTCCTACGGGACCGAGAGCAGCTAGAGCACTATTAAAGCTGTTTTCACGTCTCTCCTCAGAAATCTTATTCCCAAACATATCTCGGCCGGTTATTGCTTCACTAAAACCATTCGCTGACGCAAGACCGTAGAGTCCTTTACTGGAGTTTTGAAGGGCAAGGAATGTCTTAGGTGTTTTATAGATATCAAGCGCTTTGTCTGCTCTATAGATGGCCTTGCTCGTTGAGTAGACAGCCTTTCCGCCTTTTGCTAATTTTCCAGCCCACCCCACAATCGGGACATAACCTGCCGCAGCCATCGCTCCAGCTGCTACACGTTGGCCCTCTGTCAATTTTTCGCCAGTAACAGGATCAACTCCATCAGCAGCTCTCTTATAATCATAATATCCGGAGACTTCCCCCAAAATTACAAACGACATCCCAGGTCTTTTCATACCAGGGCCTATTTGCGAGTTCTTCTTGTTCTTTCGCAATTCTTCTTTGTTCGGCCTGCTGATCTTTGAAGGAAATATAATCAGTAGATTGTTTTTTTACATCCTCGGTCATCTTATGAATTTCACTGTCTCTATAAGCTTTTGCATTATAGTGGATTGGGGAGGCGCTTTTGCCTTTTGCTGTAGCGTTCATGAGTGCTTGGTAATCAGCCTGAATCATTTGTTCATTTGCTTCTGAGAGCGCATATTCAGATGTTAAATTTTCATCGACTTCATGAATTTTTTTAATGGTCTTGGTACGTTTGTTGTCTGCTGAAGAGAGTTCGTCTTTAAAAGTTTCTGTGGAGAATAAATCTAGTGGTAGTATGTCGTTGATGTCATTTAGAATGTCTCTCATTGCTTTTTTCTGCTCTGACATGATGGATTTTGATTTAGTATAGGCATTAACCAGCTCATGCTCTAGAAATGATTCTTCTATGTAAGCGCCGTTTAAGCTGGCTTCTTCTAAAACGCCAGAGATACTTGTGAGAAATGAGATTTTCATATCTATCAAATCAATCCACTGGTCAGCGATCCCTGCTTGATCTTCATAAAATGCCTTTATGTTATTGGCACCTTTACCTGAAAAATCACTGTCATCAAGATCAGCCACTGATTTGAAGGCTTTCTTTAGTTTGACCATTTGATTCCTTGTATCTTTGTATTCCTTTGCACGGTTTTCAGCTTCAGAAAGCAATGATTTAGCTTCAAATACCTTCATGCTCATATCCTTTCTTGTTAAGCTTTGTGATTCAACAACTAACAAAATTTTACCATATAAAATGAGTGAGAAATACAATAAACCCTTTTGTTTGGAAGATGAGTAATTGAACGAAATGAACCGAAGCAAAAGTTTGCGGTTTTTTTGCGGACAAGCATTATATGGAAAATGATAAAATATTACATAAAAAGGATGAAGAGGGAGGTTAAGCCATGGATTTGGTTTTGCCATCGTCACATGTAGGCGTTAAAATCAACGACTGGTATAAAATGATTCGTCAATTCAGTGTTCCGGATGCTGAAATTTTGAAAGTTGAAGTTGAACAGGAAATTAAAAAAATGGAAGAGGACCAGGATTTACTGATATATTATTCTCTTATGTGTTTTCGTCATCAGTTGATGCTCGATTACTTAGAACCGGAGAAAAGGTATAGGACGTCACGACCGAGTATAGAAAAGATTGAAACTCCACAAAAAAACTAACTGGACTCCTGAAGTATTACTCGTTATTTTTCCGCGGTATGTATGAATTTGATCATAAAGAATATGTAGAGGCAATAAACTTTTATCGTAAAGCAGAAAAAGAACTTTATGCTGTAAAGGATGAAATTGAGCAGGCGGAATTTCATTTTAAAGTAGCTGAAGCATATTACAACATGAAACAAACGCACGTCTCTATGCATCATATATTGAAAGCACTTGAAGTTTATGATCAGCATCCACTATACAAAGTCCGTAAAATTCAAAGTCTATTCGTCGTTGTTGGGAACTATCTCGACTTTAAACATTACGAAAAAGGGTTACAGCATCTTGAAGAAGCTTTAAAGTTGGCTAAAGAATTAGGTCATAAAAGGCTAATTACTTCAGCACTTTACAATTTAGGCGAGAGTCACCACTATATGGACCAAGCTGATATAGCTGAAGAGTATTTAAAAGAATCTATTGCTGTTGGTGAAGAAATAAAGTCCCGGACACTCCCTCACTGTTTGTATTCATTGGCTATTGTTTTGTTCAAACAGAAAAAGGATGAGGCAAGCATAATCTTACAAAAGGGTTTAGAGTTATCGAAAGAATATGAAGATCATCTTTTTGTATTGTTGAATGAGTATTTGAAAGCATTATACGTCGAAGGTGTTAATGAGAAAGCACTCTCCAAAATATTAGATAAACTAAGAAATATTCATATGTTTTCATATGTAGAAGAATTGACACTTCTTACGGCTAATTACTTCAAAGAGTCAAAAGACTATGAAAATGCTACAATGTATTATGATCAGATGGTTGAGGCGCAACTTCAAATTCAGCGAGGTGATTGCTTGTATGAATATTAAAAAGCAAATCGGTTTGTCTGTTTCCTCCATAGTTATTGTGGCCGGGTTAATCGCTTTTATTGGAGGCAGTTTACAAGTGCATACAGATTTATCTAACACTAAAAAAGAAGAAATGCAATTGGCTGCAAGATTACAAACATAACTTGCAGTGTCCCTCTCGTTTAGAGAGGGTTATTTTGTTTCTGCAAAAACAAGAGAATCAAATGCGATAAAATTAGTATCCCCTTTTAAATCCTTCACATGTAACTGTTGCTTAATAGCATTTATGTAATGAACATGTCCGATTACCTCTTCAATGAAACCATTTCTATAAAAACTAATGGTTAGAGCCGTATTGTTCTCCATTGCTTCAAAAATAACCCGTGCCATTTCTTCGAGTTGATATTCATCGAGATATAAACAATGATATTAGGTATTGTGCAAAACGGAAACGTATATTAACAGTGATCAGACTCTCCATAGTGAAATGAATATTTGCTCAGATAAAGCAAAGCATAGTAATAAAACGCCAGGGTTCCCCTGGCGTCGAAACGGGAAAGCTTCTAATTTTTTAAGTGGATATCGTTTGAATGTTATGCTCTTCAAAAATTCGTTTTGCTACAAAGATTGAATTAAGCACTCTTGGAAAGCCGGTATAAGGCGTACAGTGAATTATTGATTCTACTATCTCATCTGGTGAAAGCCCAACATTGAGTGCTGCATTTATATGAACATGTAGTTGCGGTTCACAGCCACCTTGTGTAGTGAGTGCTGCAATTGTAATTAATTGTCGTTGCTTTAGGTCAAGTCCTTCTCTCTGATATACATCTCCAAAAGCAAATTCCACTACGTATTTTCCGAGATCAGGAGCAATGTCTTTAAGTGAATCAATTACACGTTGTCCGCCCTCTCCATCTACTTCCATAAGTTTTTGCCAACCTCGCTGATACCGATCGTTGTTCATTTCATTCTCTCCTTTTAGATTAGTTGATCTTTCGAATTGAATGCTACACTTTAGAGTGCACTCTAAAGCAATACTTTTTTTGTGCTAAAATGATTTATATGGAAAAACTTTATACGATTCAACAAATTTCAAATATGACTAAACTCTCCGTCTACACTTTACGCTACTACGAAAAAATAGGGTTGCTTCGTGAAGTGAGACGGGATGAAAACGGTTATCGAAAGTATACGGAGTCTGATATGTCTTGGATCAATTTTTTAATCCGTTTACGAACAACTGGGATGTCAATTACGGACATGATACGGTTTTCTGATCTGAGAAGCCAAGGGGAGTCTACGGTAAAAAAACGACTGGAATTGTTAGAAATGCATCAAAAGAATGTTCTTGAAGAAATTGAAGGGTTAAAGGATAACTTAACGAAGATAGAAGCAAAGATTGATTACTACAAGTTATTGGAGGAACATAAATGAAACTTTGCTATTATATAAAGACAAAGAATGTCCTGAAGGGCCGGATGAAGAACTTTAAGAACAGGCTTTGAATTGCTTGAGGGTAAAACTCACCGAGTAAAATGAATGAGCTATTAGATGCTCTGAAAAGAAAAGGATATGTAACTTGGGAAGAAGGAGTACTAAGAAGATTAATGAAGGTTGTAAATGAAAAGTCATCATATAATAGATGTTTTTTTTATTTTGCACTTATTTTCAATTCTAATGTATTAGTGTCAGTTTTAATTTCAGTGTCCGCCACCTTGGGTGGCAGAAAGGTGGCAAACATGATTATTCGCCACCTTTCTAAATTTGTTTAAACTGTATTGACATTTATCAAAACCCTGCTATAATTACTTTTGTTCTAAGAAACCGGATTTAAACTTTCAAGATGCTCTTCCATGGTAAGGAAGAGGTCAGCGGTTCGAGCCCGCTTGGAAGCTTTATTAGGGTATTATTATCAAGGTTTCTCAAAAAAGAGAAAGCTTTTTTTATTGCGATATGCGGAAGTAGTTCAGTGGTAGAACACCACCTTGCCAAGGTGGGGGTCGCGGGTTCGAATCCCGTCTTCCGCTCCATTTTTATCCCAACGGGATATTTTAAAATGCACTTGTTGCGCCCGTAGCTCAATTGGATAGAGCGTTTGACTACGGATCAAAAGGTTAGGGGTTCGACTCCTCTCGGGCGCGCCACTCTTTTAATGGAATAGACAATCGGGAAGTAGCTCAGCTTGGTAGAGCACATGGTTTGGGACCATGGGGTCGCAGGTTCGAATCCTGTCTTCCCGACCATTTCAATGGGGCCTTAGCTCAGCTGGGAGAGCGCCTGCTTTGCACGCAGGAGGTCAGCGGTTCGATCCCGCTAGGCTCCACCAAATGTTTTTTTAAAAAAGTTGTTGACTTTGAAGAAGTAACGTTATATACTAATAAAGTTGCTTTAACAAAGCAACTAAAC
>NZ_JXAQ01000017.1:0-55157 GCF_000815295.1 Bacillus sp. MSP13 | reverse complement strand
GTTTGTTCACAATTGGTAAAATCAATAAATACAAACACCGACAGCTTATATAGCCCATATACTGATTTCAAGTTTCAAAAAGATCTAAATAGTGTATACAATAGATGATTTAAGGAAAGGCTAATTGTACGGAGGTGGGGACCATGGACGAAACAGGTAAACTAAATCATACATGTGTCATTTGTGATCAAGAGAAGGATAGAGGCATTCATCTTTATACGAAATTCATATGCTTAGATTGTGAGAGAAAAGTAATTTCTACATCAACTTCAGATCCTGACTATGCCTTTTATGTAAATAAGCTTAAAAGCATTCATACACCGCCATTATATTCTTAAGACCTGAAGAGGTCTTTTTTTGTATTCTTTTAAAAGAAATGAGTTAATAAAAAGTAATGAAACTTGTTTAGGGATTGATCGTAGTAGATAATAATATTAAAACTGAGAATATACACAGGAGTCGATGATCTGATGCAGAGATTTCTTCACTTTTTAATATGGAGTTTCACGAGCAGTGCGACTTTTGTTTTCATAGGAATACTGTGCTTTTTCGGTCTGAATCAGCCTCTTTTTTTATCATTTGTATATGGGCTCGCTTCAGGACTAGTCGTATATACAACTGGTGTTTGGAATTCAAGGCGGTTGTTTCTCAAGAAGCATGGACTGACAGGAAGAGAATATGCCTATATAAAGAAAAACCTAGAGGAAGCAAGGCATAAAATCATACGCCTTCGAAAAGCTTTATTTCAAGCGAAAAGCATACAAATGTTTAAACAAAATGCAGAAATGCTGAGACTTGTCAGAAGGATTTATATTCTTACAAAAAAAGAACCGAAGCGGTTTTACCAGGCTGAGCAATTTTTTTACCAAACGCTCGATTCAGTTGTTGAACTGACAGAGAAGTATGCCTTTTTATCATCACATCCGAAAAAAAGCAAAGAGCTGTCGACGTCACTGAGTGAGGCACGCATCACACTCGCTGAACTGACAAAGCGTTTAGAGGAAGATTTAACTCAATTAATGGGTGATGATCTTGACGAACTGCAATTTGAATTAGATGCAGCGAAGCATTCATTAAAGAAATAATGGAAGAGGGTAAGAGCGATGGACCGAGATCAAAGCGACCTTCATATCGATGAGTTATTGGCGGACCCTTTTGGAGAAATAGAGGCGGAGGCAGTAAAAGCGGAGAAGCAGCAAGTGCGCCTTATTGATGTTCTTCCCGAGGAAAACAAGGAAAAAGCAATTCAGCTTGCTGGGCAGATCGATCATAAAAATATGCAAAGTATTGTCTTATACGGTTCACAAGCTCAGTCCAAACTGCTGAATTTTTCTCATACTATGATTGATCATGTTCAAAAGAAGGATGTCGGGGAGATTGGCGAAATACTTGGAGAGCTGATGAAAAAGCTGGAGCAAGTAAATCCCGATGATCTTCAGTCTAGGAAAAAAGGATTTTTTTCGCGCGTGTTTGGAAGAGTGTCGAATTCTCTTCAGGAGGTGCTGTCTAAATATCAAAAGACCAGCGTACAGATAGACAGAATCAGCTTGAAGCTGGAACACTCTAGAAATGCTTTAATCAGTGACAATAAGCTGTTAGAGCAGCTATACGAAAAAAATAAAGAGTATTTCACGGCGTTGAATGTATATATTGCTGCGGGAGAACTGAAGCTGGAGGAATTAAAAACAAAAACAATCCCTCAACTAAAGCAAAAGGCTGAATCAAGCGAGCACAATCAAATGGCAGTTCAAGAAGTAAACGATTTGGTTCAATTTGCTGACCGTTTAGATAAAAGGGTGCATGATTTGCTGCTCAGCAGGCAAATCACAATCCAAAGTGCCCCGCAAATCAGGCTGATTCAGAATACAAATCAAGCGTTAGCTGAAAAAATTCAGTCATCCATTGTGACAGCGATTCCGCTTTGGAAAAACCAAGTAGCGATTGCGCTGACGCTTTTAAGGCAGCGCAATGCAGTAGATGCCCAACAAAAAGTATCAGATACAACCAACGAGCTCTTGCTGAAAAATGCGGAGCTTTTGAAGACCAATACAATTGAAACTGCGAGGGCGAATGAACGAGGCCTTGTAGATATCGATACGTTAAAAAAGGTGCAGGAAAGCTTAATCAGCACGCTTGAAGAAACGCTGACCATACAAGAAGAAGGACGAATCAAACGCCGTCGGGCAGAAGAAGAACTCATGGTGATGGAAGACGATCTGAAGCATAAGCTGCTTACGATGAAGGAAAGGTAGTTACCAGTAAGTCTTATCTTTAAGTTCTGTCAGAGGCACGATATAATAAGGATAAGAAAACACATTCAAAGGATTGTTTTAATGAACACACCTTTATATAAAGCACTGATTCATCATGCGAGAAGAGATTCTCATTCATTTCATGTTCCGGGACATCACAATGGAGATGTCTTTTTTGATGACGCTAAGTCGTTATTCGGTCCGCTTCTTACCATTGATGTAACTGAACTGACAGGACTGGATGACCTCCATCATCCTTCTGGGGTAATTAAGGAAGCACAGGAGCTTGTCAGTCAATTATATAGATCAACGGAAAGTTTTTTTCTGGTGAATGGAACAACTGTCGGGAACCTAGCGATGATCTTATCTGTTTGTGAACCGGGTGATATAATTCTGGTTCAAAGAAACTGTCATAAATCTGTGTTTCATGCTGTTGATATGGCTGGTGCTGAGCCAGTTTATCTTGCACCCGACATTGATTCAGCGATGCATGTGCCTACTCATGTTCCGTTAAAAACAGTTAAAGAAGCCTTGGCAGCATATCCAGATGCGAAAGGCTTGGTGCTGACCCATCCGACATATTACGGGCATAGTGCTGATTTGACCGAAATCATTTCAGAGGCCCATCATTACGGGATTCCTGTTTTAGTCGATGAAGCGCATGGCGCACATTTTATTTTAGGGGAGCCTTTTCCGTCCTCAGCTTTAACGATGGGGGCAGATATCGTTGTTCAGTCGGCTCATAAAACGCTGCCTGCCATGACGATGGGTTCTTATTTGCACCTTAACAGCAGCAGAGTTGACCGGAATCGGGTGGCAGAGTATTTAAATCGATTACAAAGCAGCAGCCCTTCTTATCCGATTATGGCTTCGTTAGACATTGCCCGCGCTTATGTACAGCATATAATAGAAGAACAAAAGCTTTCTGACATTCTGCAGCGAATACAATTACTTAAACAAACGTTTGATTCACTTAGAAATGCAGAAGCTGTCAAGCCGGCCGATCCACGGATGATTACGGATCCCCTCAAGCTTACATTACGTTCAAAACGTGGGCATTCAGGGTATACGCTGCAAAACATATTAGAACGTGCCAACATATTCACTGAGCTTGCGGATGAAAATCAAGTCTTGCTCGTTCTTCCATTGGGAGGAAATCGCAGAATAAGCGCTGAAACGATAAAATTCATTGATGAAGAGATTGAAAAAACGCCTCCCGATCAGGTGTTTGTTTCTGGAGAATGGGCAACGCGGCCTGTTACTGTCTTGCCTTATCAAAAAAAAGAGCTGCAAACGTTCAAAAAAGAATATGTGGACTTTGATGAAGCGGCAGGCCGGCTGAACGCAGAGGATGTCATTCCTTATCCTCCGGGTATTCCGATGATTATGGCGGGAGAAAGAATGACAAAAGAAAGTGTGCAAAAGCTCAGCCGCTTGATCAGCATGAAAATGCATGTTCAAGGGAATACGAAAATCAAAGAGAAACAACTACTTGTTTATATAGAAGAGGAGAAATCATGAGCGGTTTATTTATTACATTCGAAGGTCCAGAAGGTGCGGGGAAAACGACTGTTCTGCAGGAAATCAACAACATACTGACAGCAGAGGGCCTTCAGGTTACAGCAACTCGAGAGCCAGGCGGCATAGATATTGCAGAACAAATTCGAGAGGTCATTCTGAATGAGAACAACACATTAATGGACCCAAAAACAGAAGCTCTCTTATATGCGGCTGCAAGACGCCAGCATTTAGTTGAAAAAGTAAAACCAGCATTGGAACAGGGGCACGTCGTTCTTTGTGACAGATTCATAGACAGCTCGCTTGCATACCAAGGATATG
Organism: Bacillus sp. MSP13; assembly: GCF_000815295.1. Taxonomy (NCBI): domain Bacteria; kingdom Bacillati; phylum Bacillota; class Bacilli; order Caryophanales; family Bacillaceae; genus Bacillus; species Bacillus sp. MSP13. The sequence continues at coordinate 51,066 of NZ_JXAQ01000017.1, read as the reverse complement.
CCAGAGGACTTGGGATTGATGAGGTTCTGTCAATTAATGAGTTTGCTATCGGCGATATGATGCCCCATGTAACGGTTTATTTTTCAATTAGTCCGGAAGAAGGACTGAAGCGCATTTACGCAAACGGCTCGCGGGAGAAAAACAGGCTCGATTTAGAAAAATTAAGCTTCCATACAAAGGTACAGGAAGGTTATCAAGAGCTGATGAAACGATTCCCGGAAAGATTTCACTCTGTTGATGCCAGCCAATCCAAAGACCTCGTTGTTCAGGACGTTATGAAGGTGATCAATGAAGCGTTGAAAAAAATTCAATTGTGACCTGTTTACCAATAGTTGATATAATAATGTAAACGAGATCATTGTTGTTTCCAATCTAAAGGAGGCCTTCACAGATGAAATTGATAGTGGCAGTTGTACAAGATCAGGACAGCAACCGGCTTTTGAAAACCTTAACGGATCACAACTTTAGAGTGACAAAGCTTGCGACGACGGGAGGATTTCTAAAATCAGGTAATACAACGTTTATGATTGGTGTCGAAGATATACGCGTCGATAAAGCATTGAGCCTCATTAAAGAAAACGGACAGAAACGTGATCAGATGATTGCGCCTGTATCTCCAATGGGTGGAAATGCTGATTCATATGTCCCTTATCCAGTCGAAGTGGAAGTTGGCGGAGCGACAGTATTTGTCCTTCCAGTCGATGAATTTCATCAATTTTAAGGATTTGAAACTGTGAAAATTAATAAAGATATACGTACATTTATAGATAATAAACAGCTTCCTTCTGTGAAAACATCTGAGATGACAGCGTCGTTTAAAACATCGATGGAAAACCAAAGCAGCAAATTGAAATTTGATCAGCTCACTCGGCTGTTATCAGATATCGAGGCATTTGGAAAAAGGTTGACGAAATCCCGCAATTTTAAAGACTTGGCGAGGTTCAAAGGACAGGTGAAGCGTTTTGTCAAAGAGGCCGTAGACAGCGGGCTTTCACATGAAACATCGAAAAGCTTTGACCTATATGGCAACAGCAGAACGCTGGGACTTGTAAAAGAAATCGACGACAAATTGATACAGCTTACGGAAGAGATGATGGATCAGGAAAAACCGGCAATTGATTTGCTGGAGCGTATTGGCGAAATAAAAGGTTTATTGATTAACCTTTACACATAGAGAGTGATATAATGGCAATATCTTGGAATGAAATGAACGAGCTTCAGCCCAGAGTGATGAAGCTTTTATATAATAGTATTGAGAAGGACAGACTATCACACGCTTATTTGTTTGAGGGGAAAAAAGGAACAGGCAAGCTTGATGCCGCGCTGCTTCTGGCGAAAAGCTTTTTTTGCCTGGAGGATGGCGCGGAGCCTTGTGAGAGCTGCCGAAACTGTAAACGGATTGAGTCAGGGAACCATCCTGATCTCCATCTTGTCCAGCCTGATGGTTTATCGATCAAAAAGGCGCAAATTCAAGCGCTACAAGAGGAGTTTTCTAAGACAGGGCTTGAATCGCATAAAAAGCTGTATATTATTTCTCACGCAGATCAAATGACAGCGAATGCGGCGAACAGTCTGCTGAAATTTTTAGAAGAACCGAATAAAGATACAATGGCCATCCTCATCACGGAGCAGCCCCAACGGTTATTGGATACCATCATTTCAAGATGCCAAACCCTTCCTTTTCAGCCTTTGCAGCCCAAAGCAATTGAAGATAGACTCATCGAACAAGAGGTCTCGCCTCATATGGCAAGGCTTCTGGCCAACATGACCAATAATGTAGCAGAAGCAGTCGAATTGAGTCGAAATGATGAGTTTGCAGAGTCTAGAGCGAAAGTGATAAAATTGTATGAAGTCCTACATCAGCGGAAAGGACATGCTTTTTTCTTTATTCAAGATCAATGGATGCCCTTTTTCAAAGAAAAAACCCATCAAGAAATGGGTCTTGATATGCTCTTATTGATATATCGCGATGTGTTGTCCATCCAAATAGGAAATGAAGATAAATTGATTTATCAAGACTTATTCCAATCAATAAAACAGCATGCGTTACAATCGACACAACAACGCGTTACGAATCAGATTCTTGCTGTTTTAGAAGCAAAGAAACGGCTTCATTCCAATGTGAATGTACAAGGATTAATGGAGCACTTGGTGTTAATGTTGCAGGAGGGATAAGCTTGTACAATGTAATTGGAGTCCGCTTTAAGAAAGCGGGTAAAATATATTATTTTGATCCAAATGGATTTCATATAGAACATGACAGCTGTGTTATTGTAGAAACTGTCAGAGGCGTTGAGTACGGCCAGGTCGTGATTGCGAATAAACAGGTGGATGAGCACGACGTCGTGCTGCCCCTTCGAAAAGTGATACGTGTGGCTGACGAGCGTGACCTTCTCATCGTAGAAGAAAACAAACAGGAAGCTTTATCAGCATTTGACATCTGTCAAAAGAAAGTGGCTGAACATGGCTTGGATATGAAGCTGGTCGATGTTGAATTTACGTTTGACCGCAATAAAGTTATTTTTTACTTCACTGCTGACGGTCGGGTAGACTTTAGAGAGCTTGTAAAAGATTTGGCCTCTATCTTTAAAACAAGAATTGAGCTGCGTCAAATCGGAGTAAGGGATGAGGCGAAAATGCTCGGAGGAATCGGTCCTTGCGGAAGAATGCTTTGCTGTTCAACGTTCCTTGGAGATTTTGAACCTGTTTCCATTAAAATGGCCAAGGACCAGAACTTGTCTTTAAATCCTACGAAGATTTCAGGTCTTTGCGGACGTCTGATGTGCTGTTTAAAATATGAGAATGATGAGTATGAGACGGCCAAAGAACAGCTTCCGGATATAGGAGAAATGATTACGACAGCCAACGGCCCTGCAAAGGTCGTCGGACTTAATATTCTGGAACGGGTGCTTCAGGTGGAACTGATAAACCGTGAAAAAGTGATAGAATATACTTGGGAAGAGCTCTTGGAAGAGGGCGTCGTATCCGCACAAACCACAGATTAACGAGGTGTGGAACCTTGGATAAAAAAGAGTTATTTGATACCGTCATTAACTTAGAAGAACAAATTGGCTCACTGTACCGACAGCTGGGGGATTTGAAGCAGCATATCGGTGAGATGATTGAAGAAAATCATCATTTACAGCTTGAAAACAAGAATTTGCGCAAACGGCTGGACGATACGACGCAGCAGATTGAAAAGTTCAAAGCTGATAAAAAAGAATCAAAAACACAGAAGACAGAGCAAACTGATATAGGGGAAGGATATGATAATCTGGCACGTCTGTATCAAGAAGGATTTCATATCTGCAATGTTCACTATGGAAGTGTTCGAAAAGAAGATTGTCTGTTCTGTCTGTCATTCTTAAATAAAAAATAAGGAAAAGGCTTCCGCATAAGACGGGAGCCTTTTTCAAAGGTACTGAAAGGATAAGAAGATGGTTTCATTACGTGATGATGAAAGATTAGATTATTTGCTGGCAGAGGACATGAAAATCATACAAAGTCCAACGGTGTTTGCATTTTCATTGGACGCTGTGCTGCTGTCCAAGTTTGCCTATGTTCCGATTCAAAAAGGAAAAATCGTTGATCTATGCTCAGGCAATGGCATTGTGCCGCTGCTGCTCAGCACAAGATCAAAAGCGGACATTCTTGGAGTTGAAATTCAAGAAAGACTCCATGATATGGCTGTTCGCAGTGTGGAGTATAATCAGCTGCAGGATCAGATTCAAATGATACATGAGGATTTGAAAAACATGCCGGAGAAGCTGGGACATAATCGATATGATGTTGTCACCTGCAATCCGCCGTATTTTAAAACGCCGAAGCAAACAGAACAAAATATGAATGAGCATCTTAGAATCGCTAGACATGAAATTCACTGCACATTGGAGGATGTCATTTCAGTCAGCAGCAAGCTGCTCAAGCAAGGGGGAAAGGCAGTCCTTGTTCACCGGCCGGGACGGCTATTAGAGATTTTTGAACTGATGAAGGCTTACCAAATCGAGCCGAAGCGTGTGCAATTTGTCTATCCGAAGCAAGGGAAAGAAGCCAATACCATTTTGGTTGAAGGCATTAAAGGCGGACGTCCGGATTTAAAAATACTTCCCCCTTTGTTCGTTTATGATGAACAAAATGAATACACAAAAGAAATCAGGACCATTTTATATGGAGACAAATAACCATTTTTTCTACGTTGTGAAATGTAAAGACAATAGTTGGTATGCCGGGTATACCAACGATCTACAGAAACGAGTAAAAACACATAATGATGGGAAGGGCGCAAAGTATACAAAAGTAAGACGTCCAGTTGAATTGATTTTTGCCGAAGCTTTCTCAACGAAGCGGGAAGCGATGCAGGCGGAATATTATTTCAAAAAAATGACTCGGAAGAAAAAAGAGCTTTATATAGAAGAAAAGCGGAACAGCAAGGAGGCTGTATATGTTAAGGCGCCAAATGAGCTTTAATGGAAAGTCAGACATGGGAATTCTATATTTGGTCCCAACACCAATCGGAAATTTAGAGGATATGACATTCCGGGCGATAGACACCCTGAAATCAGTGGATGCAATTGCTGCGGAAGATACGAGACAAACGAAAAAGCTTTGTCATGTATACGAAATTGAAACACCGCTCGTTAGTTATCACGAACATAATAAAGAAAGCAGTGGGCACAAAATCATTGAATGGCTGAAAACCGGAAAAAACATTGCCCTTGTCAGTGATGCTGGGCTGCCGACCATCTCTGATCCGGGAGCGGAAATCGTGAAGGATTTTACGGAGATAGGCGGTTATGTTGTGCCGCTGCCGGGAGCAAATGCTGCATTAACGGCTCTAATCGCTTCAGGTATTGTCCCGCAGCCTTTCTTCTTTTACGGTTTCTTGAACAGGCAGAAAAAGGAAAAGAAGAAAGAGCTTGAAAGTCTGAAAAAACGGCAGGAAACGATCATCTTTTATGAAGCGCCTCACAGACTTAAGGAAACCTTGTCAGCGATGGCAGAGGTATTAGGAGATCGAGAAATTGCTGTGACGCGTGAGCTTACCAAGAAATATGAAGAGTTCATCAGAGGCACGATATCTGAGGTTATCGAATGGGCAAACGAGGATCAGATACGCGGTGAGTTTTGCCTCGTCGTAGAAGGCAATAAAAATGAAGAATCAGATGAGGAAGACCAATGGTGGGAGCCCCTCACGCCTAAAGCACATGTCGAGCACTACATCGCGAAAGGCGCTACATCTAAAGAGGCTATAAAAAAAGCAGCAGTTGATCGCAATGTTCCAAAGCGTGAAGTGTACGATGCTTATCATATTCAGCAATAAAAAAACGTTCTTGTGTCATAACAAGAACGTTTTTTGTAAAAGAAATGATTATTTAAGGTTTTGAAGCTGGTTTTGGATTTCGCTGATGATTTGCTCAGCGCCTTCTTTACTAAGAACCAATTTACCGTTTGCAAGTTTAAGGTTATCATCAGAAACTTCACCTGTTACTTGGCAAGTCATGTTTGGTTTATATTTTTTAAGGATGATTTTTTCATCATCAACATAAATTTCAAGAGCATCTTTTTCTGCGATTCCTAGAGTACGACGCAACTCGATAGGAATAACTACACGTCCTAATTCATCAACTTTACGTACAATACCAGTAGATTTCATAAACTTTCTCCTCCCAAGAGATGATTATTTGGTTGAATTATATTTTTCTTCGTCATTATTCGACAAAATCCTTACCTTCATAGCATAACAAGGTTTCCAATAATCGTCAATCATTTTGTTTGCTATTGATTGTAAGAATTAGTTCTTAAAGTCAGTAATGTATCAGAAACTACTGAAATAACAGCTTTTTATAAACTTTTAATAAAGCTATTATCCTACTAAAAATCCTTTTAAATCAAGACTTTTGAACTAAGGTTGTTTATTTTATTTGATTATATACGACAAAATTCGACACGAACAGACTTTTTTTACTTTCATAAAAGATTTTTCAAATTCATTATTCTTTTCCTTGGCACACGTATATATTCTTGATCTTAAAGGCTAAGATGGTATCATAGATAAAGGATAAATATAAATAATCATCATTTTATGATTTGCACTTATCGCCGCTCTCGTCCTTTGGGCGGGAGCTTTTTGACATTCTAATTGGGAGGTTTCAAGATGCCGCAAGAAAACAATACTTTTTACATTACAACACCGATTTATTATCCGAGCGGAAAATTACATATCGGCCATGCGTATACGACAGTCGCGGGAGATGCAATGGCGCGTTACAAAAGATTAAAAGGGTTTGATGTTCGTTATTTAACGGGAACGGACGAGCATGGACAAAAGATCCAACAAAAAGCTGAGCAGGAAAACATTACACCTCAGGAGTATGTGGATCGCGCAGCGGCAGATATTCAAAAACTTTGGAAACAACTTGAAATCTCAAACGACGATTTTATCCGTACGACAGAAAAACGGCATAAAGTTGTCATTGAAAAGGTCTTTCAAAAACTTCTTGGTAATGGGGACATCTATCTTGATCAATATGAAGGCTGGTACAGTATCCCTGATGAAACATTCTACACGGAAACTCAGCTCGTTGATATCGAACGGAATGAAAAGGGAGAGGTCATTGGCGGAAAAAGTCCTGACAGCGGACATCCAGTTGAATTAATCAAAGAGGAATCTTATTTCTTCCGTATGGGAAAATATGCCGATCGCCTTCTGAAGTTCTATGAAGAAAATCCAACATTCATCCAGCCGGAATCACGTAAAAATGAAATGATTAACAACTTCATCAAGCCTGGACTTGAGGATTTAGCTGTATCACGTACTACGTTTGATTGGGGCGTGAAGGTGCCGGAAAATCCAAAACATGTTGTATATGTTTGGATCGACGCACTATTTAACTATTTAACAGCACTCGGTTATGATACAGAAAATGATGAGCTTTATCAAAAATATTGGCCTGCCGATGTTCATTTAGTCGGTAAGGAGATTGTACGATTCCACACCATTTATTGGCCAATTATGTTGATGGCACTCGATTTGCCGCTGCCGAAGCAAGTATTTGCGCATGGCTGGCTTTTGATGAAGGACGGAAAAATGTCGAAATCAAAAGGGAACGTTGTAGATCCGGTTACATTAATTGAACGGTACGGTTTAGATGAACTACGTTATTACCTGCTTCGCGAAGTGCCATTCGGATCTGACGGCGTATTCACGCCGGAAGGATTTGTTGAGCGGATTAACTATGATCTAGCAAATGATTTAGGAAACCTATTGAATCGTACTGTTGCGATGATCAATAAGTATTTCGACGGACAAATCGGTTCTTACAAAGGTGCTGTAACAGAATTTGACCAAACGCTCGCTTCAGTCGCTGAAGAAACAGTAAAGAATTACGAGAAGGCAATGGAAAACATGGAGTTCTCGGTAGCTCTTTCAACATTATGGCAGCTGATCAGCCGCACAAATAAATACATTGATGAGACAGCTCCATGGGTGCTTGCGAAGGATCCGGATAAAGAAGAAGAACTTCATTCAGTCATGTATCATTTGTCAGAATCATTGCGTATTTCAGCAATACTGCTTCAGCCGTTCCTCACAAAAACACCGAAAAAAATGTTTGAGCAGCTGGGCATTACTGATGAAACGTTGAAATCATGGGACAGCATTACAACTTTCGGCCAACTGAAAGATGCAAAAGTGCAAAAAGGCGAGCCGTTATTCCCACGTTTAGAGGCAGAAGAAGAAATTGCTTACATCAAAGGCAAGATGCAAGGAACGGCGCCAGCTAAAGAAGAAACAAAAGAAGAAGAGCCGCAAGAGGTTGATCGCTTACCGGAAATTACGATTGATCAATTCATGGATGTAGAGCTTCGTGTGGCAGAGGTCATCGAGGCTGAGCCTGTGAAAAAAGCAGACCGTTTATTGAAGTTGCAGCTGGATCTAGGTTTTGAAAAACGCCAAGTTGTTTCAGGTATCGCGAAGCATTATACACCTGAAGAGCTTATTGGCAAGAAACTCGTATGTGTAACAAATCTAAAGCCGGTTAAGCTGAGAGGAGAGCTTTCTCAAGGTATGATCCTTGCAGGGGAAGCAGACGGCGTATTAAAAGTCGTATCCATCGATCAGTCATTACCGACAGGCACAAGAATTAAATAATGACAAACAAAAGGTGTTTCACGTGTAACAATTCGTCGAACACCTTTTGTGTTTCGACAAGAAAGGAGTTTTTTACTTATGTTATTTGACACACATGCACATTTAAATGCAGAACAATATGATACTGATTTAGAAGAGGTGATTGAACGGGCAAAAGCTGAACAAGTAGAACGAATTGTCGTAGTTGGTTTTGATCGTCAGACCATTACCCGTGCAATGGAAATGATTGAGGAATATGAATTTATTTATGCGGCCATCGGCTGGCACCCTGTTGACGCGATTGACATGACAGAAGAAGATTTAGCATGGATCAAAGAGCTCTCTGCTCATGAAAAAGTGGTGGCGATCGGTGAAATGGGGTTGGATTATCATTGGGACAAATCTCCTAAAGACATTCAAAAAGAGGTATTCAGAAAACAAATCGCCTTAGCGAAAGAGGTCAATTTACCTATTATCATTCATAACCGTGATGCAACGGAGGATGTCGTGTCCATTTTGAAAGAGGAAGGCGCAGAAACTGTTGGCGGAATCATGCACTGCTTTACAGGAAGTGTGGAAGTGGCGAGAGAATGCATGAAAATGAATTTTTATTTATCATTCGGGGGACCGGTGACATTCAAAAATGCGAAAAAGCCGAAGGAAGTTGTGAAGGAAATTCCGAATGACCGTTTGCTGATTGAAACGGACTGCCCATTTCTTACACCTCATCCTTTCCGCGGGAAAAGAAATGAGCCAAGCTATGTAAAATATGTGGCTGAGCAAATTGCTGAATTAAAAGGAATGACTTATGAAGAGGTTGCATCAATTACGACCGAAAATGCAAAAAGACTTTTCCGTATAAACTGACAAAAAACGCTAGCGGGTTTTGTAAGAGCTTGTCCTTTTCAGCGCTTATTCATAAAAGTTCTACATGCTTTCTTCTCTTCATAGGATAGGTTTGTCGACAAGTCTTTCTTCCGTTTCTCAGTGTATTTCAGGATAATGAAGAAGACACTGGGCTTTTGGGAGAAAGAGAGAGGAGGGTTGACAGCCTTTTAGATACTCTATATAATCTCTCCGAGGAGAAGGAGGCGTTTTTCATCACACAAAAAATGAAAAAGCTGTTTTCCGTAAAGCTTAGCAAAAGCAAAGTCATTCTGGTTGCTGCTTGTTTGCTTTTGGCAGGAAGCGGGACTGCGTACGCGGCTCATGAGCTGACGAAACAATCAGTCTCAGTTTCTATCAATGGCAAAAAGAAACATATACGCACACATGCAAAAACAGTCGGTGATCTTTTGGAGACGCTTGATATAGAGACAAGAGACGAAGACAAGATCACACCTGCTAAACAGACAAAGATCACAGCAGATATGGACGTTGTGTATGAGGCTGCAAAACCTGTCAAGCTTACAATAAACGGGAAAGAGAAGACATTATGGTCAACAGCAAAAACGGTCGGTGCATTACTGGACGAACAAGATGTTGATGTGAAAGAACACGATCAAATTGATCCCGCAATAGATACAGATATTTCGAAAGACATGCTGATTAACATAGAGCCAGCATTCCAGGTGACTGTGAATGATGCAGGAAAACAAAAGAAGATCTGGACGACTTCGACTACCGTCGCTGACTTTTTAAAACAGCAAAAGATGAACATAAAAGACGAAGATAAAATCAAGCCTGCGTTAGATGCAAAGCTGACGAAAGGAAAGGCTGATATTACAATTACTCGTATCGAAAAGGTCACCGATGTAGTTGAAGAGAAAATCGCGTTCGATGTGAAAAAGCAAGAAGACGCTTCTCTTGAAAAAGGGGAAGAAAAAGTCGTCCAAAAAGGAAAAGAAGGCAAGCTTAAAAAACATTTCGAAGTCGTTAAAGAAAACGGCAAAGAAGTGTCCAGAGAGCTTGTAAAAGAAGAAACGGCTGAACAAAGCAAGGATAAAGTGATTGCTGTCGGCACGAAGCAAAGCAGTCCAAAAGTTGAAAAGGTCAGTGCTTCTGGTGATTCAAAAACAGTTGTGTCCCGCAGCAATGAATCAACTGGCAAAGTCATGACTGTTTCATCTACGGCTTATACGGCAAGCTGCAGCGGTTGTTCAGGACATACAGCTACAGGCGTTAATTTAAAAAATAATCCGAATGCGAAAGTCATCGCTGTCGATCCCAATGTCATTCCGCTAGGCACCAAAGTCCACGTTGAAGGCTATGGATATGCGATTGCTGCAGATACTGGTTCAGCGATTAAAGGGAACAAAATAGACGTCTTTTTCCCAGAAAAATCATCAGCGTACCGATGGGGAAATAAAACAGTCAAAATTAAAATTTTAAATTAATATATACTTATGTATTCAGAGGGTTTTGCGCCCTCTGTTTTTTTCGTTATAATAAACAAAGTGTATTTTCTGTTTATTAGACGCTCGAGATAAGAAAAAGTTTCATAAATATACAAAAGTTTTTATTTTGTTTTGGAGGCAATAATGAAAATTAAAGAGATTATTGTGGTCGAGGGACGTGACGATACGGCTCGCATCAAATTGGCTGTTGATGCAGACACAATTGAAACAAATGGTTCAGCCATCGATGCTCATGTGATTGACCAAATCAGGTTGGCCCAGAAGACCAGAGGCGTCATTATTTTAACGGACCCGGACTTTCCGGGAGAGAAGATTCGCAAAACCATTTCAGAGGCTGTATCCGGCTGCAAGCATGCATTTTTGCCAAAGCATCTTGCCAAACCTAAAAACAAGCGGGGAATCGGTGTGGAGCACGCATCGATTGAAAGCATTAGGGCATGTTTAGAAAACGTGCACGAAGAAATGGAAGCTCAGCCGAGTGACATCTCAGCTGAGGATCTGATCCATGCAGGGCTGATTGGCGGATCTGCGGCCAAACGCCGCCGCGAACGTCTGGGCGATCTGTTGAAAATCGGCTATACAAATGGCAAACAGCTTCAAAAACGGCTGCAAATGTTTCAAATTAAAAAAAGTGATTTTATGAGTGCGCTTGATACCGTTATGCGGGAGGAACAGAATGAATAAAGATATTGCGACACCGATAAGAACCAAAGAGATACTGAAAAAATACGGTTTTTCTTTTAAAAAGAGCTTAGGACAGAATTTCTTAATTGATACGAACATTTTAGACAGAATTGTCGATCACGCGGAAGTGACGGAGAAAACAGGGGTCATTGAAATCGGCCCGGGAATCGGGGCTTTGACCGAGCAGCTCGCCAAGCGGGCAAAAAAGGTCGCGGCATTTGAAATTGACCAGCGATTATTGCCCATTTTAAAGGATACGCTGTCTCCTTACGACAATGTCACCATCATTCATCAGGACGTATTAAAGGCTGATGTCAAATCAGTTATTGAAGAACAATTTCAAGGCTGTGATGAGATCATGGTTGTAGCCAATCTTCCTTATTATGTGACAACGCCGATTATCATGAAATTGCTTGAAGAACATCTTCCGCTGAAAGGTATTGTGGTCATGCTGCAAAAAGAAGTGGCAGAGCGCATGGCGGCAGATCCTTCATCTAAGGAATACGGCTCGCTTTCAATCGCGGTGCAATTTTATACTGAAGCCAAAACGGTGATGACCGTTCCGAAAACTGTGTTTGTTCCTCAGCCTAACGTTGATTCCGCAGTCATTCGGCTGATTCTCCGCGACGGCCCGGCAGTGGACGTGGAAAACGAGGCCTTTTTCTTTCAGTTAATCAAGGCAAGCTTTGCTCAGCGCCGGAAAACGCTGCTCAATAACTTAGTCAATAACCTGCCTGAAGGAAAAGCGCAAAAGCCAGCGATTGAACAAGTGCTGGAAGAGACAAATATTGACGGTAAGCGCCGTGGAGAATCCCTGTCTATTGAGGAGTTTGCAGCGCTGTCTAATGGATTGTATAAAGCCCTTTTCTAAAAGGGCTTTTTGTTTTGCGCACCACTTGGACTGCCGCTACATAGGCTAGAGAAGGACCTTTCATTCAATGAGAAGAAAAACTTGGACTCAGCGAAAAAAGGCGCTTTCTCAAGGCTCTTTCTTTCATGATGAGGCTTAGTCTATGTGTGGAGTGAGGAACTTGCAATTTCAAATAGGAGATATGGTAGCCAGAAAATCCTATCAAATGGATGTTTTGTTTCGCATTATAGGAATAGAGCAAACAAGCAAAGGAAATTCAATCGCTATTTTGCATGGTGATGAAGTCAGGCTGATTGCTGATGCGGATATTTCTGATCTTGTAGCAGTAAAAAAAGATGAGCAAATGATGCGGAAAAAGAAAGATGAGAGCAGAATGAATGAATCGCTCGAATTGCTCCGCCAGGATTATAAGCTGCTCAGAGAAAAGCAGGAGTACTATGCGACAAGCCAGTATCAGCATGAGGAGCATTATTTTCATATGCCGGGCAAAGTGCTTCATTTGGACGGAGATGAAGCATATCTGAAAAAATGCCTGAGTGTCTATAAGAAAATTGGAGTGCCGGTCTATGGCATCCATTGTCATGAAAAGAAAATGTCTGTTTCTATTGAAGAATTACTCGACAAATATCGACCTGATATCTTGGTGATAACAGGTCATGATGCGTACTCAAAGCAAAAGGGCGACATTGATGATTTGAACGCGTACAGACATTCAAAGCATTTTGTTGAAACGGTTCAAAATGCACGAAAAAAAGTCCCTCACTTAGATCAGCTTGTTATTTTTGCTGGGGCCTGCCAATCTCACTTTGAATCGCTGATAAGGGCGGGGGCGAATTTCGCGAGTTCACCATCAAGAGTTAACATTCATGCGCTTGATCCTGTGTATATCGTCGCGAAAATCAGTTTTACGCCGTTTATGGAACGAATCAATGTATGGGAAGTGCTCCGTAATACGCTGACAAGAGAGAAAGGTCTTGGAGGTATAGAAACACGAGGAGTGCTGAGAATTGGAATGCCTTATAAGTCCAATTAACAGATGAATACCTGCATAGGAAACTATGCGGGTTTTTTATTTTACATAATGATACATATTTTACCGAAACTTGCGGAAAATAATTGAGGAATCATAGAATTTTGTCAAAATAATTTTGTTGACAACGTCTTATTAACGTTGATATAATTTAAATTTTATTTGACAAAAATGGGCTCGTGTTGTACAATAAATGTAGTGAGGTGGATGCAATGGCGAAGACGTTGTCCGATATTAAAAGATCGCTTGATGGGAATTTAGGTAAAAGGCTGACGTTAAAAGCAAACGGTGGCCGCCGAAAAACAATTGAGCGTTCGGGCATTTTAGCTGAGACGTACCCTTCTGTTTTTGTGATACAACTAGATCAAGACGAGAATTCGTTTGAAAGAGTTTCATACAGTTATGCTGATATTTTAACTGAGACTGTTGAGTTGACATTTAATGATGACGCCGCAAGCTCAGTGGCATTTTAACGGGCAGTGAACCTTTTGTTTACTGCTTTTTGTTTTGCCTTTTTTGGTTTCCAGTAATTATGACGAAAGTTCCGCCTGATATAACAAAAGATAAAACAGTCACATATTTATCGTGGCGTGCACGAATGGCTATCACTTCTAAAAAAAGGGGTTGTTTCGTTTGGGCAGACGTCGTGGAGTTATGTCAGATGAGTTTAAATATGAGCTGGCTAAAGACCTTGGTTTTTATGACACAGTGAAAAATGGCGGCTGGGGCGAAATTCGCGCCCGCGATGCCGGTAACATGGTAAAGCGCGCCATTGAAATCGCTGAACAGCAAATGGCTCAGAATCAGAATAACCGATAAGGATGTGACCCGGGGGACGTGCTGTTTCCCGGTTTTTATTTTGGGCATAAATACGTAATGGGCTGCAATATGGATATGTTCATCCTGCACTTCAAATGTGATACAATGTTCATACTTATGTTTAGATGGAGAAGTAGGTGAAAGCTATGCGTATTTTAGAAAAAGCGCCAGCGAAGATCAATTTGTCACTTGATGTTACCCGAAAACGCCCGGATGGCTATCACGAAGTCGAAATGATCATGACGACGATTGATTTAGCGGATCGGATTGAATTGACGGAGCTGGCAGAGGATGAAGTGAGGGTCTCTTCCCATAACCGTTTTGTGCCCGACGATCAAAGAAACTTAGCTTATCAGGCTGCCAAGCTGATCAAGGACAGATACAACGTAAAAAAGGGAGTTTCCATCATGATTACGAAGGTGATTCCGGTGGCTGCCGGTCTTGCCGGCGGAAGCAGTGATGCGGCAGCGACGCTTAGAGGGCTGAACAGACTGTGGAATTTAAATCTTTCTGCAGAAACGCTTGCTGAGCTTGGAGCGGAAATTGGCTCCGACGTTTCATTTTGTGTTTATGGCGGAACGGCACTGGCAACAGGCCGCGGCGAGAAAATTAAACATATCAGCACGCCACCCCACTGCTGGGTCATTTTAGCGAAGCCGACAATCGGTGTTTCAACTGCTGAAGTGTACAGACAGCTGAAGCTGAATGATGTAGAGCATCCCGATGTGCATGGCATGATTGAGGCTATAGAGGAAAAGAATTTTCAAAAGATGTGCAGCCGTTTAGGCAATGTGCTTGAATCAGTTACGCTTGATATGCATCCTGAAGTTGCCATGATCAAAAACCAGATGAAACGCTTTGGGGCAGATGCCGTGCTAATGAGCGGGAGCGGCCCGACAGTGTTTGGACTGGTTCAGTATGAGTCGAAGGTGCAGAGAATTTATAACGGGTTAAGAGGCTTCTGTGATCAGGTTTATGCGGTGAGAATGATCGGCGAACAGAACGCTCTTGATTAAATCCGTATGTTAAGTTATATTGATCTTAAAATATTCGGATTTTGGGGGTAAGTTCATGAAGTTTCGTCGCAGCGGCAGATTGGTGGACTTAACAAATTACTTGTTAACCCATCCGCACGAGTTAATACCGCTAACCTTTTTTTCAGAGCGGTATGAATCTGCAAAATCATCGATCAGTGAAGATTTAACAATTATTAAGCAAACCTTTGAGCAGCAGGGAATTGGTACTTTGCTTACTGTTCCCGGTGCTGCCGGGGGCGTCAAATATATACCGAAAATGAAGCAGGCTGAAGCTGAAGAGTTTATGCAGACACTTGGACAGTCGCTGGCAAATCCTGAGCGTATCCTTCCGGGCGGTTATGTATATTTAACGGATATCTTAGGAAAACCATCTGTACTCTCCAAGGTAGGGAAGCTGTTTGCTTCTGTGTTTGCAGACCGCGAAATTGATGTTGTCATGACCGTTGCCACCAAAGGCATCCCTCTGGCATACGCAGCTGCGAGCTATCTGAATGTGCCTGTCGTCATCGTTCGCAAAGACAACAAGGTAACAGAAGGCTCCACAGTCAGCATTAATTACGTCTCAGGCTCCTCAAACCGCATTCAAACAATGTCACTTGCGAAAAGAAGCATGAAAACAGGCTCAAACGTGCTCATTATTGATGACTTTATGAAAGCGGGCGGCACCATTAATGGCATGATTAGCCTGTTGGATGAGTTTAACGCAAATGTGGCAGGAATCGGCGTCTTGGTTGAAGCCGAAGGAGTAAATGAACGTCTTGTTGATGAATATATGTCACTTCTCACTCTTTCAACCATTAACATGAAAGAGAAGTCCATTGAAATTCAGAATGGCAATTTTCTGCGTTTTTTTAAAGAGAATCTTTTAAAGAATGGAGAGACAGAATCATGACAAAAGCAGTCCATACAAAGCATGCCCCAGCGGCAATCGGGCCTTACTCACAAGGGATGATTGTAAATAATATGTTTTACAGCTCAGGCCAAATCCCTTTGACTCCTTCAGGAGAAATGGTGAACGGAGATATTAAGGAGCAGACACATCAAGTATTCAGTAACTTAAAAGCGGTGCTGGAAGAAGCAGGTGCTTCTTTAGAAACAGTTGTAAAAGCAACTGTATTTATCGCGGACATGGAACAGTTTGCGGAAGTAAACGAAGTGTACGGGCAATATTTTGACACGCACAAACCGGCAAGATCTTGTGTGGAAGTTGCGAGATTGCCGAAGGATGCGCTAGTTGAAATCGAAGTTATTGCATTGGTGAAATAATAATCAAAAGTGATTCTGGGTGAACCTCGGAATCACTTTTTTATTTACCTTATGCCCGAAATAAGAGCGTTATGACCTAATTGTGTAACTATATCCTATTTTTTCAAAAAATATTTTAAAAACGAGAAGGATTTCAGAAAGAATCGTGGAATTGATACACTAATGCTTTTATATAGGGAAAAGGTGGTGAACTACTGTGGAAGTTACTGACGTAAGATTACGCCGCGTGAATACCGATGGTCGCATGAGAGCGATTGCATCCATCACGCTGGATCACGAATTTGTTGTTCATGACATTCGTGTGATTGATGGAAACAATGGTCTTTTCGTTGCGATGCCGAGTAAACGCACCCCTGATGGAGAGTTCCGCGATATCGCTCATCCTATTAATTCAAGCACGCGAGGTAAGATTCAAGATGCCGTGTTAAATGAGTATCATCGTCTGGGTGACACTGAAGCATTAGAATTCGAAGAAGCTGGAGCTTCTTAAAAAATAACCAAAAGCAAGGACTGCTGAAAGGGCTGACATAAGCCTTTTGCTGGCGGTCCTTTTTTAATTCTGATTTTTCAAACTCAATTGTACGCCATAGAAAATTCTTGTACATCATCAAGTCTCCTTGAAATCAGAAGATATTTAGGATATATTTTTCTATGGATAAAAGGGATATTGGAGGCCAATAAATGGATAAGCGGTATGCAGTTGTTTTAGCGGCTGGACAAGGAACGAGAATGAAATCAAAGCTTTATAAAGTCCTTCATCCAGTTTGCGGTAAGCCTATGGTAGAACACGTCGTGGACGAAGCCTTAAAGTTATCTTTATCGAAGCTTGTCACGATTGTCGGACATGGTGCGGAAGAAGTGAAAAAGCAGCTTGGTGATAAAAGCGAGTACGCGCTTCAAGCAGAACAGCTTGGCACTGCTCATGCTGTAAAACAGGCACAGCCATTTCTTGCTGACGAAAAAGGCGTCACAATTGTCATTTGCGGAGATACGCCTCTTTTAACAGCAGAGACAATGGAACAGATGGTGAAAGAACATACACAAAGAGAAGCGAAAGCGACGATTTTAACTGCGGTTGCAGAAGACCCAACCGGATACGGCCGTATTATTCGCGGCGAAAACGGAGCGGTTCAAAAAATCGTTGAGCACAAGGACGCCTCTGAAGAAGAACGTCTTGTAACCGAGATCAATACCGGTACGTATTGTTTTGACAATGAAGCGTTATTCCGGGCCATTGATCAGGTGTCTAATGACAATGCTCAAGGTGAGTATTATTTGCCCGATGTCATAGAAATTCTTAAAAACGAAGGCGAAACTGTTGCCGCTTACCAGACTGGTAATTTCCAAGAAACACTCGGAGTTAATGATAGAGTCGCTCTTTCTCAGGCAGAACATTTTATGAAAGAGCGTATTAATAAACGGCATATGCAAAATGGCGTAACGCTGATTGATCCGTTGAACACGTATATTTCTCCTGACGCTGTCATCGGAAGCGATACTGTGATTTATCCTGGGACTGTGTTGAAAGGTGAGGTGCAAATCGGAGAAGATACGATTATCGGACCTCATACGGAGATCATGAATAGTTCTATAGGCAGCCGTACGGTTATCAAACAATCGGTAGTCAATCACAGTAAAGTGGGGAATGATGTAAACATAGGACCTTTTGCTCACATCAGACCTGATTCTGTCATCGGGAATGAAGTGAAGATCGGGAATTTTGTTGAAATCAAAAAGACTCAATTCGGAGACCGAAGCAAGGCTTCTCATTTAAGCTATGTCGGAGATGCTGAGGTAGGCACAGATGTAAACCTGGGCTGCGGTTCAATAACTGTCAATTATGATGGAAAGAATAAATATTTGACAAAAATTGAAGACGGCGCGTTTATCGGCTGCAACTCCAACTTGGTTGCCCCTGTCACAGTCGGAGAAGGCGCTTATGTGGCGGCAGGTTCAACTGTTACGGAAAATGTACCTGGAAAAGCGCTTGCTATTGCCAGAGCGAGACAAGTAAATAAAGACGATTATGTGAAAAAAATTCATAAAAATTAATCCTAAATTCGGAGGTTTACCATGTCTAATCAATACGGAGATAAGAATTTAAAGATTTTTTCTTTGAATTCGAATCCAGAGCTTGCAAAAGAAATCGCAGATAAAGTTGGAGTTCAGTTGGGAAAATGTTCTGTCACAAGGTTTAGTGACGGGGAAGTCCAAATTAATATCGAAGAAAGTATTCGCGGATGCGACTGTTATATCATCCAGTCTACAAGTGCCCCCGTTAACGAGCATATTATGGAGCTGCTGATTATGGTAGACGCGTTAAAACGCGCCTCTGCAAAAACGATTAACATCGTGATTCCTTATTACGGTTATGCGCGCCAAGACAGAAAAGCGAGATCCCGTGAGCCAATTACAGCAAAACTTTTCGCAAACCTGCTTGAAACAGCCGGTGCTACTCGCGTAATTGCACTTGATCTGCATGCGCCGCAAATCCAAGGATTCTTTGATATACCGATTGACCACTTAATGGGTGTTCCGATTTTAGGAGAATATTTTGAGGGCAAAAACCTTGAAGATATCGTCATTGTTTCACCAGACCACGGCGGTGTGACACGCGCCCGTAAACTGGCTGACCGACTAAAAGCGCCGATTGCAATTATCGATAAACGCCGTCCTCGTCCAAACGTGGCGGAAGTCATGAATATTGTAGGTAATATCGAAGGGAAGACCGCTATCCTGATCGATGACATTATTGATACTGCAGGCACCATTACACTTGCTGCTAATGCGCTCGTTGAAAACGGGGCGAAAGAAGTATATGCCTGCTGTACACACCCTGTGCTTTCAGGCCCTGCTATTGAACGGATTAATAACTCAACAATCAAAGAGCTTGTTGTGACAAACAGCATCAAGCTTCCTGAAGAAAATAAAATTGAACGGTTTAAGCAGCTTTCAGTCGGACCGCTTCTGGCTGAAGCCATTATTCGCGTTCATGAGCAGCAATCAGTCAGCTATCTCTTCAGCTAAATCGATTTTTAAAGGTTTAGATCCTTGTCGTTATGGGTATTGTTTGTAATAGGACAATAAAACGATAATAGGATGGTGCTGAATATGGCAACTTTAACGGCAAAAGAAAGAACGGACTTTACTCGTTCGTCTCTTCGGAATATCCGTACTTCAGGACATGTTCCAGGTATCATATATGGGAAAGACACGGGAAACAAACCTGTATCATTAGACAGTGTGGAGCTGATCAAAACGCTGAGGGACGAAGGGAAAAATACAGTCCTCACGCTTGATGTCAGCGGAGAAAAACATTCTGTCATGGTAACAGACCTGCAAACGGACCCACTGAAAAATGAAATCACGCACGCAGACTTTCAAGTGGTCAATATGAGTGAAGACATTGAGGTGGAAGTTCCGATCCATCTGACCGGAGAAGCCATTGGAGTGAAAAACGGAGGCGTATTGCAGCAGCCGCTGTACGCACTTACTGTAAAGGCTAAGCCAAAAGCCATTCCGCAAACGATAGAGGCTGATATTTCAAACCTCGATGTAAATGAAGTACTGACAATTGCGGATTTGCATGCTGGCGATGACTACTCCTTTCATCATGAATCAGATGAGGTCTTGGCTTCTATCCTTCCTCCGCAGCAGCAGGAAACAGCTGAGATAGATGAAGAGGAATCTGCCGATGCTCGGCCTGAAGGTGAAAACAAAGAAAAATAGCAGCTTAAGGCGTAACCCTCCCGCGGTTACGTCTTTTGTGCTAGAATGAGAAGAATTATGGCCCGCTTATGCAGACGGGAGTTTATGTGACTAAGGGAGGATTCGCCATGCTTGTGATCGCCGGTCTCGGAAACCCGGGGAAGAACTATGAAAACACACGGCATAATGTCGGATTTATGGTGATAGATCAGCTTGCAAAGGAATGGAATATTGAGCTGAATCAAAATAAATGGAATGGATTATACGGAACCGGATTTGTTTGCGGCAAAAAGGTTCTACTCGTTAAACCGCTTACATATATGAATTTATCAGGAGAATGTTTGCGGCCTTTAATGGACTATTATGATGTCGAAAATGACGAAGTAACAGTCATTTACGACGACCTCGATCTTCCGACTGGCAAGATCCGTTTAAGAACAAAAGGAAGCGCCGGAGGGCACAATGGCATCAAATCACTGATCCAGCATCTTGGAACATCCGAGTTTGACCGTATCCGCATTGGAATCGGCCGGCCTGTAAACGGTATGAAGGTCGTTGACTATGTGTTAGGCTCTTTCACCAAGGAGGAGGCACCTGATATTGGTGAAGCGATCGCAAAATCTGTGAAGGCTTGTGAAGCTTCTCTGAGTAAACCATTTTTGGAAGTCATGAACGAATTTAACGCAAAGGTATAAAATGAATCAACAAAGCCCATACTACACCAAAATGACATTTTCATCAGGAGGTCCCTTGTATGGCTTTGCATTATTATTGTCGTCATTGCGGAGTGAAAGTAGGCAGTCTCGAATCTTCCGCGGTATCGACTGACTCACTTGGATTTCAGCACTTAACAAACGAAGAAAGAAACGATATGATTTCTTATAAAGAAAATGGAGATGTCCATGTATCGACGATATGTGAAGATTGCCAAGAGGCGCTTGACCGAAATCCGCATTACCACGAACATCACACATTTATTCAATAAAAAGCTTTGGTGTAGACACTAGACCAAAGCGTTTTTCTGTTCTCACAGGAAACAGAGAGGAGGGGCCATATGGACAATATTCAAACCTTTATAAAAGAAAGCGATGACTTTAAATCCATCATCAACGGTTTACACGAGGGGCTGAAGGAACAGCTGCTCGCGGGTCTTTCGGGTTCCGCGCGTTCTGTTTTCACTTCTGCCCTGGCTAATGAAACGAAAAAGCCTATCTTTCTCATCACTCATAATTTGTATCAAGCCCAGAAAGTAACGGATGATCTGACTGCACTTATAGAGGATCAGTCTGTTCTTTTGTACCCCGTCAATGAACTCATTTCATCAGAAATCGCAGTCGCAAGCCCTGAATTGAGAGCGCAGCGATTAGATGTCATTAATAGATTAACGAATGGAGAAGCGCCAATTGTTGTTGCGCCTGTAGCTGCGATCAGAAGAATGCTGCCGCCTGTAGAGGTGTGGAAAAACAGTCAAATGCGCATTCAAACGGGCCATGATATCGAACCTGATCAGCTTGCATCACAGCTTGTAGAGATCGGTTATGAGCGCTCTGATATGGTTGCTTCACCCGGGGAATTCAGCATTCGCGGAGGAATCATCGACATATACCCGCTGACTTCAGAGCATCCGGTGAGAATTGAGCTTTTTGACACCGAGGTGGATTCAATTCGCAGCTTTAACTCGGATGATCAGCGGTCAATTGAGACCCTTTCCTCGATCAATATCGGTCCTGCGAAGGAATTGATTATCAGGCCTGAAGAAAAGGTTCGGGCCATAGAGAAAATGGATAAAGGTCTTGCCGCAAGCCTGAAAAAATTAAAGCAAGACAAGCAAAAAGAAATTCTTCATACAAATATTTCGCATGACAAAGAACGTTTGTCTGAAGGCCAGACAGATCAGGAGCTGGTGAAGTATCTCTCGTATTTCTATGAAAAGCCTGCTAGTTTACTAGATTATACACCTGATAATACACTTCTGATTTTGGATGAAGTCAGCCGGATTCATGAGATGGAAGAACAGCTTCAAAAAGAAGAAGCCGAGTTCATAACAAACCTTCTTGAGGAAGGTAAGATTTTGCATGACATCAGTTTGTCATTCAGCTTCCAAAAAATAGTAGCTGAACAAAAACGCTCTCTGCTGTACTATTCTTTATTTTTGCGGCATGTACACCATACGAGTCCGCAAAATATCGTCAATGTGTCAAGCAGGCAAATGCAAAGCTTCCATGGCCAAATGAATGTGCTTGCGGGAGAAATGGAGCGCTTTAAAAAATCCAACTTCACCGTTGTATTCTTAGGTGCAAATAAGGAACGTACGCAGCGGTTATCTTCTGTTCTGGCTGATTACGAAATCGAAGCCGCCGTGACGGACAGCAAAAAAGCGCTTGTTCAGGGACAGGTTTATATCATGGAAGGCGAGCTCCAATCGGGCTTTGAGCTGCCGTTAATGAAGCTTGCCGTTATTACAGAAGAAGAACTATTCAAAAACCGCGTAAAAAAGAAGCCGCGTAAACAGAAGCTTACAAATGCAGAGCGCATCAAGAGCTATTCCGAGCTGCAAATCGGTGATTATGTCGTTCATATTAATCACGGGATCGGGAAATATTTAGGGATTGAAACCTTAGAAATCAACGGGATTCACAAAGACTATTTAAACATTCATTATCAGGGAAGCGACAAGCTTTACGTCCCTGTCGAACAAATTGATCAGGTGCAAAAATATGTTGGCTCTGAAGGGAAAGAGCCAAAGCTGTATAAATTAGGTGGAAGCGAATGGAAGCGGGTCAAGAAAAAAGTAGAGACATCGGTTCAGGATATTGCTGATGACTTAATTAAGCTATATGCCGAAAGGGAAGCGAGCAAGGGCTATGCGTTTACGCCTGATCATGAGATGCAGCGTGAATTTGAGTCGGCGTTTCCTTATCAAGAGACTGAGGATCAGCTTCGTTCCATTCACGAAATCAAAAAGGACATGGAACGAGAACGTCCGATGGACCGCTTGCTATGCGGAGATGTGGGCTATGGCAAAACAGAGGTTGCCATACGTGCTGCATTTAAGGCGATAGGTGACGGGAAACAGGTAGCGTTGCTTGTTCCGACAACCATTTTGGCACAGCAGCACTATGAAACCATTACTGAGCGCTTTCAGGACTACCCGATTAACATCGGCCTGCTCAGCAGATTCAGAACGAGGAAAGAAGCGAACGAAACGCTCAAAGGATTAAAAAACGGTACTGTTGATATCGTCATTGGGACGCACCGGCTGTTATCCAAAGATGTCGTTTATAAAGATTTAGGGCTCCTTATCATTGATGAAGAGCAGCGTTTCGGTGTAACCCATAAAGAGAAGATCAAGCAAATCAAAGCCAATGTGGATGTATTAACATTAACTGCCACGCCTATTCCGCGTACGCTGCATATGTCTATGCTTGGCGTAAGGGATCTTTCAGTCATCGAGACTCCGCCGGAAAACCGATTCCCCGTGCAGACGTATGTTGTGGAATACAACGGCGCCCTTGTCAGAGAGGCGATTGAACGTGAGCTAGCGCGCGGAGGCCAGGTCTATTTCTTGTACAACCGGGTAGAGGATATTGAACGGAAAGCGGATGAGATCTCTATGCTTGTCCCTGACGCGAAGGTGGCGTATGCGCATGGGAAAATGACAGAAAACGAACTAGAAACCGTTATGCTGAATTTTCTTGAAGGAGAATCAGACGTTCTCGTCAGCACAACCATTATCGAAACCGGCGTAGACATCCCGAACGTCAATACGCTCATTGTATTTGACGCAGACAAGATGGGGCTTTCTCAGCTTTATCAGCTGCGGGGGCGTGTCGGCCGTTCTAATCGTGTGGCGTATGCTTACTTTACGTACCGTCGGGATAAAGTGCTGACAGAAGTGGCTGAGAAAAGGCTGCAGGCCATTAAAGAATTCACAGAGCTTGGTTCCGGTTTTAAAATTGCAATGCGTGACTTAACAATTCGCGGAGCAGGGAACCTTCTCGGCGCCCAGCAGCACGGATTTATCGACTCAGTCGGATTTGATCTCTATTCACAAATGCTGAAGGAGGCCATTGAGGAGCGTAAAGGAGACACAGCGAAAACGGAGAAGTTTGAAACAGAAATTGATGTCGAGCTTGATGCCTATATTCCTGAAACCTATATTCAAGACGGCAAACAGAAAATTGATATGTATAAACGCTTTAGGTCTGTGGCTACACTCGAAGAAAAGAATGAACTTCAAGACGAAATGATCGACCGGTTTGGAAACTACCCTAAAGAAGTCGAGTACTTGTTTACTGTTGCTGAAATGAAGGTTTATGCGAGACATGAAGGTGTTGAGCTGATTAAGCGGGATAAAGATGCGGTCAGATTGACGATTTCTGAAGAAGCAAGTGCTGATATTGACGGCCAGAAGCTGTTTGAGCTGGGCAATAAATATGGCAGGCAAATCGGATTGGGAATGGAAGGCAAAAAGCTCAAAATCTCCATACAGACGAAAGGCCGGAGTGCCGATGAATGGCTCGAAACAGTGCTGGGCATGCTGAAAGGCTTAAAAGATGTGAAAAAGCAAACCATTTCATCAACGTAAAATTTGTTACTCTCTGGTGTATATTACATTTGATGTGACGGATACTAATTTCAAGCGAGGCGGAAGGTACATAAAGTAACTGCTTTAGGTCTTTCCCACATGTATATACCATCAAATGAAAGAGAGGCACCAGAGATGAAAGCAACCGGTATCGTACGTCGTATTGATGACTTAGGTCGGGTCGTGATCCCTAAAGAAATTCGCAGAACTCTGAGAATCAGGGAAGGCGATCCGCTTGAGATTTTTGTAGATCGTGACGGAGAAGTTATTTTGAAAAAGTACTCTCCGATCAGTGAGCTTGGAGACTTTGCAAAGGAGTATGCGGACGCGCTTTACGATAGTCTCGGCCATTCAGTGCTGATTTGTGACCGCGATGTATATATTGCCGTGTCCGGCAGCTCGAAAAAAGACTATTTAAACAAGCCAATCAGCGAAATGCTGGAAAAAACAATGGATCAGCGCAGTTCCGTGCTTGAGAGTGACACGAAATCAGTACAGCTTGTTAATGGCATAGATGAGGACATGAATTCTTATACTGTCTGCCCAATTGTGGCGAATGGTGATCCGATAGGCGCCGTGGTTATTTTTTCAAAGGATCAGACAATGGGAGAAGTAGAGCATAAAGCCGTTGAGACAGCAGCTGGATTCTTGGCTCGTCAAATGGAACAGTAGGTCTTATTCCTTTTATCAAAAATAGGTATGAAAAGAACAGCTCTCCTTGGGACGCTGTTCTTTTTTACGTGCATGCCGATAAAGGATTCCAAGGGTTGGGATATGGTATAATAACCTCGTTTTTATTTATGCCGCGGCAATACGTGAACCGTATTGCCCCTGACGTTGGGAAGGAGCTTTTGGATGGACGATTCAATAGGCGTCAAACGGCATTGGATTTGGCAGGGGGCATTTGTTTTAATTCTGGCAGGCGTCATCTCAAAAATATTAAGCGCCGTTTACAGAGTCCCGTTTCAAAACATTGTCGGCGATGTTGGATTTTATATATATCAGCAGGTATACCCCTTTCTCGGTATTGCGGTCATGCTGTCCACATCAGGATTTCCGGTCATTATCTCGAAACTGATGAATGATTATAGTGAAAAAAGCCATCGCAACATATTAAAAATATCAGCGTTGTTTTTGTCGTTAATCGGCATTTTATTATTTCTTTGCTTATATATGGGTGCTGTTCCAATCGCACGTTTTATGGGAGATTCACATCTCGCCGTGTTAATTCAAGTGACTGCGTTTGCGTTTCTGCTCTTCCCGTTTGTCGCGCTGCTTAGAGGCGCTTTTCAAGGGCGGCAAGATATGTTCCCGTCAGCTTTATCGCAGATGACAGAGCAGTTTCTGCGTGTTGCGGTGCTCCTGGGCTTATCATATTGGCTCGTCAAACAGGGGGCTTCGCTCTATACTGCGGGAGCGGCAGCGGCTTCAGGCTCTCTTGCCGGAAGTTTCGTTGGGTTAATCATCCTTGGTTTTCTTTGGTTCAAAGTGAAAAGAGACAACCAAACGAATAGCCACAATGAAAATGTCATTACAACAAAAGAACTGATAAAAAAACTGCTCTTGTATTCGGTTACAATTTGTGTAAGCAGTTTGCTGCTTTTGCTGATCCAGCTTGTCGATGCGTTGAATTTATATGCTTTGCTTTCGGGCGGTGAGGCAAGCGAAGAAGCGAAACGCCTAAAGGGAATTTATGATCGGGGGCAGCCCTTGCTGCAGCTCGGTTCAGTTTTCGCGGTGAGCATCGCGACATCACTCGTTCCGTATATTTCAAAGGCCGTAAAGGACAAAGAGCTGAAGATCATGAAAGAAAAAGTCACGTCATCTTTAAAATTATGTCTTGTACTGGGTACAGGGGCGTCGGCTGGGTTGATTTGCATTCTTGAGCCGGTCAACATCATGCTGTTTCAAAATAGTGAAGGGACAGCCGCGTTACAAGTATTCAGCAGCTCCATCTTGTTTGCATCCTTGGCGGTCACGGCAGCCGCAGTTTTGCAGGGAGCGGGCTACACTGTTTTTCCTGCGATAGCGGTGGGCGCCGGTCTTGCATTAAAATGGGTGTTAAACACTCTTTTGGTGCCGCACTATGGGATTGAAGGGGCATCAATTGCAACGGCTGCTTCCTTTGCGGCTGTCGCCGGCCTTAACTTGTATCAGCTTCGGCAAAAAGAATGGCTGGGCAAGCTCAAAGGCATTTTGATTCCGATGATTGGATCTGCCCTTTTAATGGCGGCAGTCTTGTTTACATATTTGCGACTCTGGGCTTTTTTGCTTCCTGCAGCAGGAAGAGGAGCATCTGCGATTGAAAGTTTTTCTGCTGTTGCCATTGGTGGCGCGGTGTTCATTTATTGTATGATGAAATTGGGAATATTTACAGATGAAGAGCTAAACAGTGTGCCTTTTGGCAGCAAGTTAAGCAAAATCATCAGAAGGAGAGAACAAAATGGCGGGTAATATTACAGTCGTCGGACTTGGTGCCGGAGACATGGACCAATTGACAATTGGGATACATAAGCTGCTGACGAAGGCAGATACGCTTTATGTCAGAACCAAGGATCATCCCTTAATTCAGGAGCTTGAAAAAGATACGAAGACTATCCGTTTTTTTGACGATATATATGAGAAACACGACCAGTTCGATGCCGTATACGAAGAAATTGCTGAGATCCTGTTTGAAGCGGCGCAACATGAGGACGTGGTTTATGCTGTGCCGGGACACCCCTTTGTAGCGGAAAAAACAGTACAGCTGCTGACGGAGCGGCAGGAAGAGGAACATGTTCAAGTAAACGTCGCGGGAGGACAAAGTTTTCTTGATGCCACATTCAATGCCTTGCAAATCGACCCGATTGAAGGTTTTCAATTTGTGGATGCCGGCACGTTGTCCGCGGATGAGCTTGAGCTCAGACATCACCTGATCATATGTCAGGTTTACGACAAAATGACGGCTTCTGAAGTCAAACTGACATTGATGGAGAAGCTTCCAGACGATTATGAGGTTGTAATCGTGACTGCGGCGGGGAGCCGTGACGAGGAAATCCACCCAGTGCCTTTATTTGAGCTGGACCGCAATGTCGCCTTGAATAACTTAACAAGTGTGTATATTCCGCCGATTAAAGAAGAGAAGCTGCTTTATCACGAATTTTCCGCGTTCCGAAGCATCATCAGAGAGCTTCGCGGGCCTAATGGATGTCCGTGGGATAAAAAGCAGACTCATCAGTCATTAAAACAATACATGATTGAAGAATGTTATGAACTTCTCGAAGCAATTGATGAAGAAGACACAGACCACATGATCGAAGAGCTCGGCGACGTTTTGCTTCAGGTTTTACTCCACGCACAAATAGGTGAAGATGAAGGTTATTTCACTATTGATGATGTCATAAAAGGGATTAGTGAAAAAATGGTCCGAAGACATCCCCATGTGTTTAAAGATGCTAAGGTTCAGGATGAAAACGATGTTTTGGCAAATTGGGAAGACATAAAAAAAGCCGAAAAAAGCACTCCAGAAGCATCCTTATTAGACAGCGTGCCGAAAACACTTCCAGCTCTTTCAAAAGCCGCTAAACTCCAGAAAAAAGCAGCGAAGGTCGGTTTTGATTGGGAAGACGTCAGCGATATTTGGGAAAAGGTAAGCGAGGAAATGAAAGAATTTTCTTCTGAGGTTTCTGAAGATCCTCATGAACACAATCTCAAGGCTGAGTTTGGCGACGTATTGTTCGCACTGGTGAATGTAGCCCGCTTCTACAAAATAGAGCCTGAGGAAGCACTGGTGATGACCAATGACAAATTCCGGAGACGCTTCTCTTATATTGAGAAAACTGCGAAGGAACAGGAAATTGAGCTGGCTGATATGTCTCTTGAAGACATGGACAAACTGTGGAATGAAGCAAAAGAAACTGAGAGGAGATCATAAATATGAGATTAGATAAATTTTTGAAAGTATCACGGCTGATTAAGCGACGTACATTAGCAAAGGAAGTAGCTGACCAAGGACGAATCTCTATTAACGGAAACCAGGCTAAAGCAAGCTCTGACGTGAAACCCGGAGATGAACTAACGGTCCGCTTCGGCCAAAAGCTTGTAACAGTTCAAATAAATGAGTTGAAAGACACGACGAAAAAAGAAGAAGCTGCAAACATGTATACAATCCTAAAGGAAGAAAAACTCGGCGAATAGGCTTGTTCTAAAAACATCCCCCGCCTCATACAATGCAGTAATAATGCTAAAAGTATCGAGGATATGGGGGCTGAATAGATGAATTCATATTACGATCAAAAAGGTTCTTCGTCTGTTCCGGAAGAGCATGATGTGACAATGAAAGGCCGGAAGCATTTAGATATTTCTGGGGTTAAGCATGTGGAGAGCTTTGATAATGAAGAGTTCCTTCTGGAAACGGTGATGGGGATGCTCTCAGTCAGAGGCCAAAACTTGCAGATGAAAAATTTAGATGTGGAAAAAGGGATTGTATCTATTAAAGGCAGGGTATTTGATTTAGTGTACTTAGACGAACAACAAGGGGATAAAGCTAAAGGGTTTTTTAGCAAGTTGTTTAAATGACGCTGACGACACAATTCTATACAATGCTGGCGATGTCCGGTATGGGGCTCTGGTTCGGCGCATCGCTTGATACATACCGGCTCTTTGTCATTCGTGCCAAAACTGCCAGATGGCTATTATTTATTCATGATCTTCTTTTCTGGATTGTGCAGGGGCTGCTTTTCTTTTATGTTTTGCTTCATGTAAATGAGGGAGAATTCAGGCTGTACATCTTTTTAGCGGTTCTGCTGGGCATTGCGACGTATCAGAGCCTTTGCAAGCGAATCTATATAAAAATACTGAAATTCGTCATTCACCTTGTTGTTTCTGTTTATCAATTCTTCAAAAAACTCATTCAGCATGTGTTATTTCGTCCTGTTTTATGGACATGCGGAGCGATCATTTGGCTGGCGTCGTTTTTATTAAAGAAAACATACCGCCTGATCGTTTTTCTCTTGTTGTGTCTATATAAAATAGCCATGGTTCTGTGTTTTCCGATCCGTTTTATCGCAAAACAATGTTTGAAACTTCTTCCTGAAAAAATACGTCTAACTATGAGACGTTATTTTGAAAAAGGTGCAGGATTTCTCCAAAAGAAGAAGAAACTATTGGTAACCATAAGAACGGCCATCACACGTTTTTTGAAGAGATGAAAGGAGGACCGTCTGGTTTGAAATTTTCCAGTGAACGAACGATAACTGAAATACAAAACGACTATAAAGAACAAGTAGAGCGGCAGAATCAGCTGAAGAAAAGAAGGCGTAAAGGGCTGTACAGGCGGTTGACTGTATTCGGCGCCCTCGTATTTCTGACGGCAATCGTGCTGGCGAGCTCTGTATGGTCTCAAACATCTTCCCTTAGCGCAAAAGAAGAAAAGAAAGAACAGCTTGAGAAAGAACTAAAAAGTTTAAAGACAAAACAAGCGGATTTAAAAGAAGAAATATCCAAATTGAAGGATGAGGATTACGTTACAGAGCTTGCCAGACGGGACTTATTCATGTCCGGAGACGGAGAAATTATCTTCAATGTGGAGAAGAAGAGCAAGTAGCCTTGTTGACACTTAAATTTTTATTTAGGTATAATTAAGCAAACGATCTTTTTATAAGCCTAAGGAGGAGCACTTTTTTTATGTCGATTGAAGTTGGCAGCAAGTTGCAAGGGAAAATTACAGGTATTACAAATTTTGGAGCATTTGTTGAATTGCCTGGAGGCTCAACCGGTCTCGTTCACATCAGTGAGGTAGCTGATAACTATGTCAAAGACATTAACGACCACTTAAAAGTCGGCGACCAAGTTGAAGTGAAAGTCATCAACGTTGAAAAAGACGGGAAAATTGGTTTATCTATTAAAAAAGCTAAAGACCGTCCGCAAGCCAGACCTAGAAATGATTTCCGTCCGAAAGAATCTTTTGAACAGAAAATGAATAAGTTTTTAAAAGACAGCGAAGATCGCTTGTCATCTTTAAAGCGTAATACGGAATCAAAACGTGGAGGGCGCGGAGCAAGAAGAGGATAACTTGCTGCTTTCTATAAATAAATGAAGCATCCGTTCATCCCGACGGATGCTTTTTTATTATCCTCTCCCGCTTTTAAAATCAGAAAATTACAACATTAAAGTTTCTGTTGACGAAAAGGACAAACCTTTGTAATATATAACTTGTGCTCAAACGCACAAAACAATATGGCGGTGTAGCTCAGCTGGCTAGAGCGTACGGTTCATACCCGTGAGGTCGGGGGTTCGATCCCCTCCGCCGCTACCATATTTGTTTGGCCCGTTGGTCAAGCGGTTAAGACACCGCCCTTTCACGGCGGTAACACGGGTTCGAATCCCGTACGGGTCATCCTAAGAAAACCGGTTTCTCTTGTAGAAACCGGTTTTTTTCATTTTTAGACAACATTCCGGATATTCTTTTGATAAATGAATATCTAGGCAGAAACCGTCGAAGACTTCTTTAATATTGTTCCCTTCTTTTGACAAAATCCTATCTGTGCTTTCGCTATAATGACAGGCAACGAATATAACAGGTGGGAGATGAGAGGAATGGAAAAAGCAGAAAGAAGAGTGAACGGGCCAATGGCGGGACAAGCTTTGGAAAAACTCCAATCGTTTTGTAACAGGGGCGCGAAGCTGGTGACTCATCATTTGCATTCACTGTTTTTCTACAAAGGATTCATTTATGTCGTCATCGGATTTTTGCTTGGACGGGCTTTCATATTATCCGAGGTGCTTCCTTTCGCACTTCCTTTCTTTGGAGCAATGCTTCTGATCAGAAGAGATAAGGCGCTTTATGCAGTGCTGGCTGTACTTGCGGGTGCGCTAACCATTTCTCCAAAGCACTCATTGCTCATATTAGCGGCATTACTGGCATTCTTCGTATGTTCTAAAGTGGCCGCCTTCATCACCGATGATCGTGTGAAAGCACTTCCGATTGTTGTGTTTTTCTCCATGGCTATAGCAAGAGCCGGGTTTGTTTACGCCCAAAGTGGCGTGTTTACAACTTATGATTATGTAATGGCTGTCGTTGAAGCTGGACTATCCTTTATTTTGACGCTGATTTTCCTTCAAAGCCTTCCGGTTTTTACCGTAAAAAAAGTGAAACAGTCATTGAAGATAGAAGAAATTATTTGTTTTATGATCCTTATCGCTTCTGTTTTGACGGGGCTGGCCGGCTTGTCCTATCAAGGGATGCAGGCAGAACATATATTGGCCCGTTATGTTGTATTGAGTTTTTCCTTTATTGGCGGTGCAAGCATTGGCTGTACCGTTGGTGTCGTGACCGGCCTGATCCTTGGTTTGGCGAATATCGGAAATCTTTATCAAATGAGCCTGCTTGCTTTTTCCGGTTTATTAGGCGGTTTGCTGAAGGAAGGAAAAAAAGCGGGCGCAGCAATCGGTCTGATCGTTGGATCTCTTCTTATTTCTTTATATGGTGAAGGCTCCGCTGGTCTAATGACGACGCTTTATGAGTCATTAATCGCAGTCGGCCTGTTTTTGCTTACACCTCAATCGATTACAAAGAAAGTGGCGAGATATATTCCGGGAACGGTGGAGCATCTTCAAGAGCAGCAGCAATATGCCAGGAAAATCAGAGATGTCACGGCTCAAAAGGTAGACCAGTTCTCCAATGTATTCCACGCGCTGTCTGAAAGCTTTGCAACCTTTTACCAAACATCAGAAGAACAGACAGATGACAGCGAAGTTGATTTGTTTTTAAGCAAGATCACAGAGCACTCCTGTCAGACGTGCTACAAGAAAAACAGGTGCTGGGTACAGAACTTTGATAAAACATATGACTTAATGAAACAAGTTATGCTTGAAACAGAAGAAAAAGAATATGCATCTAACCGAAGGCTGAAAAAAGAGTTTCATCAGCATTGCTCTAAATCAAAGCAGGTTGAAGAGCTGATTGAGGATGAACTCGCACATCATCATGCCCATTTGACGCTGAAGAAAAAGGTACAGGACAGCAGGCGTCTTGTTGCTGAACAGCTTTTAGGTGTTTCTGAGGTCATGGCAGACTTTTCTCGGGAAATAAAAAGAGAGCGGGAACAGCACTTTCTGCAGGAAGAGCAAATCATAGAAGCGCTTCAGCATTTCGGAATCGAGATTCAACATGTGGAAATCTATAGTCTTGAACAAGGAAATATCGATATCGAAATGACGATACCATTCAGCGGCCATGGAGAAAGTGAAAAAATCATTGCCCCTATGCTTTCCGACATTTTGGAAGAACAAATTCTTGTGAAAGCCGAACAGCACTCCCCGCACCCGAATGGATACAGCCATGTTGCCTTTGGATCAACAAAATCATATAGGGTATCTACCGGTGCCGCTCACGCTGCGAAAGGCGGCGGCCTTGTCTCCGGCGACAGCTACAGCATGATAGAGCTTGGGGCCAGAAAATATGCAGCGGCCATCAGTGATGGGATGGGTAATGGTGCAAGGGCGCATTTCGAAAGCAATGAAACGATCAAGCTTCTTGAAAAAATCCTTGAATCCGGCATTGATGAAAAAATAGCAATTAAAACAATCAACAGCATATTGTCCCTGAGGACAACTGACGAGATTTATTCCACGCTTGACCTATCTATTATCGATCTTCAGGATGCCACCTGTAAATTTTTGAAGGTCGGATCGACGCCTAGTTTTATCAAAAGGGGTGATCAGGTCATGAAAGTTCAAGCGAGCAATCTGCCAATCGGCATTATTAATGAATTCGATGTGGAGGTTGTGAGTGAGCAGCTGAAAGCGGGTGACCTCTTGATCATGATGAGTGACGGTATTTTTGAGGGGCCAAAACATGTAGAAAATCATGATTTATGGATGAAACGCAAAATGAAGGATTTAAAAACAGATGACCCGCAGGAGATTGCTGATTTGCTAATGGAGGAAGTCATTCGCACGAGATCCGGCCAGATCGAGGACGATATGACGGTGGTTGTCGTCCGGATTGACCACAATACACCAAAGTGGGCATCGATTCCTGTTCCGGCCATCTTTCAAAACAAACAAGAAATTTCATAATGCTTCCGTATAAATCAAATTTCTTCTGGCGATGATGAGAATATATGAATCTGAGAATCCTCGTATTCTCCAGGAGGAATGAATGTGAACAACGGACATTTAAATCAAATTTTGCTGATAACGGATGGCTGCTCGAATCATGGGGAAGACCCGCTAGCAATGGCTGCTTATGCTAAGGAGCAGGGGATTACGGTAAATGTGATAGGTATAATGGAAGAAAATCAAATTGACCCAGAGGCAATGAAGGAAGTTGAAGGAATTGCGCTTGCCGGGGGCGGCGTGCATCAAGTCGTTTATGCGTCCCAGCTTTCACAAACCGTGCAAATGGTGACAAAAAAAGCGATGACGCAAACCTTGCAAGGTGTAGTCAATCAAGAGCTGAAACAAATCCTTGGAAAGAATGTGGAGATGGAGGAGCTTTCACCGGAAAAACGCGGCGAAGTGATGGAAGTGGTAGACGAGCTTGGAGAAACGGTGCATCTTCAGGTGTTGGTTCTTGTCGATACAAGCGCGAGTATGGCGCCTAAGCTTCCAACTGTAAAAGAGGCATTGATAGATTTGTCTGTCAGTCTCAATTCCCGAATCGGGAATAACGAATTTGCGATGTGTATATTTCCCGGGAAAAAACAAGAGGTCGAGCTTGTGCTGAACTGGACACCGAAGCTGCAATCTCTTTCCACTCTCTTTGCAAAGTTGTCGACAGGCGGCATCACGCCTACAGGCCCAGCGATACGCGAAGCGACAATGCAGTTTGAAAAAATCCGCTCAAGAAGGAGCATGCTGGCAGATGATGAACGACGCTTTAACGAGTTTGGCATGTAGCCTTAAGCCGGGTACGACAATCAAAGGCAAGTGGAACGGAAACACTTATACGCTGCGTAAACAGCTTGGAAAAGGGGCCAATGGAATTGTGTATTTGGCAGAAGCATCAGATGGACATGTTGCCTTAAAGGTGAGTGATGACAGCTTGTCTATTACTTCTGAAGTGAATGTCTTGAAATCTTTCTCAAAGGCCCAGTCCGTTACAATGGGGCCTTCTTTTTTTGATACAGATGATGCCTATATCCCCAGTGCAAATACGAAGGTTTCATTTTATGCAATGGAATACATAAAAGGCCCGCTGCTTCTGAATTATGTCAGTGATAAAGGAGCAGAATGGATACCGGTATTGATCATTCAGCTTTTATCCAGCTTATCGGTGCTTCACCAACAAGGATGGATATTCGGCGATCTTAAACCTGACAATTTGATCGTAACCGGTCCGCCAGCAAGAATCCGCTGCATTGACGTAGGCGGCACGACAAAGGCAGGACGGGCAATAAAAGAGTATACCGAGTTTTACGACAGAGGCTATTGGGGGTATGGAACGAGAAAAGCAGAGCCATCCTACGATCTGTTTGCTGTTGCCATGATCATGGTCAACAGCGTGCATAAAAAAGAATTCAAGAAGTCAAATCAGCCTAAGGAACAGCTTAGATCTCTAGTCGAAGGACACTCGCTGCTGAAAAAGTATAAAAACGTGCTTATTTCAGCATTGAACGGGGCTTATCAATCCGCAGATGAAATGAAGAAAGACATGCTCGACACTGGGCAAAGGGCAGTGCAGGGAAAACAAGCTGCTAAAGCACCGGCGCAGCCTGTCATAAGACAAAGCCAGCAAAAACCGCGCCAAGGGAAAGTAACGAAGACACGATACACCCCCAAACAAAAGGCCGCTAAGTCGGGGGGATTATTTGAAACAACGCTTATCGTGATCAGTGTTTTAGCACTTTATTTCGCCTACATTATCTTTTTCTTAATCTGAATGGCACAATCTGCTAAGCCTATGCTTCTTCTTTGCTTGGAAGGATTGAAAGTGATAGGATATGAATATCTTTAAAAAACCTGCTCATTGCGAGGAGGACATTGTGAAAAGTGTCAAAGATTTTTTTCATAAACACAATCTTGCGTTAAAAGGGGCGACAATCATTGTAGGCGTTTCCGGCGGTCCGGATTCAATAGCTCTTCTTCACGCGTTGCATACGTTATGCGGACGTTCAGCAAATATCATTGCGGCTCATGTCGACCATCGGTTCAGGGGCCCGGAATCCGAGGAGGACATGCGTTTTGTCCAAGCTTATTGCAAGGCTGAACAGCTCGCGTGCGAAACGGCTCAGATTCATGTAACTGCATATGCGCAGGAAAAAGGTCTCAATAAGCAGGCTGCCGCACGTGATTGCCGCTACCAGTTCTTTGAGGACGTCATGTCGAAGCATCAAGCGGACTATCTGGCGCTTGCGCATCATGGTGATGACCAGGTTGAAACGATGCTTATGAGACTGGCTAAGGGCACACTTGGAGCGGGACTTGCAGGAATTCAGCCCGTCAGACGTTTTGGGACGGGACGGATCATTAGGCCGTTCTTACCCATTACAAAGGAAGAGATCCTTCACTACTGCCATCAAAACGGCTTGAGCTACCGGACGGATGAAAGCAACGCCAAAGATGATTACACAAGAAACAGATTTAGAAAAACAGTGCTCCCATTTCTGAAACAGGAGTCGCCGGATGTGCATAAAAGGTTTCAGAAAGTAAGTGAAGCACTGACGGAAGATGAGCATTTCTTACAGTCATTAACGAAAGAAGAAATGAATAAAGTAATCACAAGCCAGTCTAATACATCAGTTGAAATCAATTCCTCTCAATTGCTTGCCCTCCCGATGCCTTTACAAAGAAGAGGAGTTCAACTAATATTAAACTATCTTTATGAAAACGTTCCATCCTCCTTTTCAGCTCATCACATTCAGCAGTTTCTCGAATGGGCGGAAAAGGGCGGTCCTTCAGGAGTATTGAACTTTCCGAAAGGGCTGAAGGTGGTCAAATCATATCAGACATGTTTGTTTACATTTGAACAATGGCAGTGCAAAAATGTTCCCTTTGAATACCAAATAAGCGGAGCTGCTGATGAAACGGCAATGCTCCCCAATGGATTTCTAATAGAGGCAAAGCGATATGCGGAATCGCCTGAAGAACATGGGAATGCTGTTTTTATTACAAGTGAAAAAATGGTGAGTTTTCCCTTGACGATTCGGACAAGAAAAGCTGGAGACCGGATCAAACTAAAAGGGATGAACGGCTCGAAAAAGGTAAAGGATATATTTATTGATAAGAAATTGCCTCTCAGGGAAAGAGACAACTGGCCGATTGTGACAGACGCAAGCGGTGAAATTATCTGGATACCGGGCTTGAAAAAATCAATTTTTGAAGATCTTGTGATTCCAAATAGCAACCGCATTGTATTACAATATAGACAGCATGAAAAGTGTAGGGGGCAAGCAAAATCATGATGAAACATGATATCGAGAAAGTACTGATCTCTGAGGAAGAGATACAAGAGAAAGTAAAAGAGTTAGGCGCAGAACTAACAAGCGAGTATCAAGATACATTTCCGTTGGCAATCGGCGTGTTAAAAGGAGCGCTTCCTTTTATGGCGGATCTTATCAAACATATTGATACATATTTGGAAATGGATTTCATGGATGTATCAAGCTACGGAAACTCCACGGTTTCTTCTGGAGAAGTAAAAATCATCAAAGATTTGGATACATCTGTAGAGGGCCGGGACATCTTAATTATTGAAGATATCATCGACAGTGGGTTAACCTTAAGTTATCTAGTAGAGCTCTTCCGATACCGTAAAGCAAAATCAATTAAGATTGTTACCCTTTTGGATAAACCGAGCGGAAGAAAAGCGGACATTAAAGCAGACTTTGTAGGCTTTGAAGTTCCTGACGCGTTTGTAGTGGGTTACGGACTTGATTATGCTGAGCGCTATCGCAATCTGCCTTATATCGGAGTGTTAAAACCGGCAGTTTATGAAAGCTGATCGGCAGCCTGCTTCCGAGATGGTTATTGTTTGTATTGGAATGATTTTCTATGGTACTATTGAACATAGTTGTGCTTACTGTGGGAGGAGGTAAGGAATGAATCGGGTCTTCCGTAATACCATTTTTTATTTACTTATTTTATTAGTAGTAATCGGGGTTGTGAGCTACTTCCAGACCTCAAATCCGAAAACAGAAAATATGTCGTACAGTACGTTTGTCAAAAACCTGGATGACGGGAAAGTTGATAGCGTTTCGGTTCAGCCTGTCAGAGGTGTTTATGAAGTAAAAGGGCAGCTGAAAAACTACGACAAAGATCAATACTTCTTGACTCATGTTCCTGAAGGTAAGGGAGCAGACCAGATATTTAATGCTTTGAAAAAGACAGACGTAAAGGTTGAGCCCGCTCAAGAAACAAGCGGATGGGTGACGTTCCTGACGACCATTATCCCGTTTGTCATTATCTTTATTCTGTTTTTCTTCCTGCTCAATCAGGCCCAAGGCGGCGGCAGCCGTGTCATGAATTTTGGGAAGAGCAAGGCGAAGTTGTATACAGAGGAAAAGAAACGCGTCAAATTTAAAGACGTTGCAGGGGCTGACGAAGAAAAACAAGAACTCGTTGAAGTTGTTGACTTTCTGAAAGATCCCCGCAAGTTTGCCGAACTTGGTGCAAGAATACCAAAAGGCGTGCTGTTAGTCGGACCTCCGGGTACCGGTAAAACATTGCTTGCCAAAGCTTGTGCGGGTGAAGCTGGCGTACCTTTCTTCAGCATCAGCGGATCTGATTTCGTTGAAATGTTTGTAGGTGTCGGTGCTTCCCGTGTGCGTGACTTGTTTGAAAATGCGAAAAAGAATGCGCCTTGTTTGATTTTTATTGATGAAATTGACGCAGTCGGACGCCAGCGTGGAGCGGGTCTCGGCGGCGGACACGATGAACGTGAACAGACGCTAAACCAATTGCTTGTTGAAATGGACGGATTCAGCGCCAATGAAGGAATTATCATCATTGCTGCGACGAACCGTGCGGACATCTTGGACCCAGCCTTACTTCGTCCGGGACGTTTTGACCGTCAAATCACAGTGGACCGCCCAGATGTCATTGGCCGTGAAGCTGTATTGAAAGTCCATGCGAGAAATAAACCGCTGGACGAAACGGTTAACTTGAAATCAATCGCCATGAGAACACCTGGCTTCTCAGGCGCTGACTTAGAAAATCTCTTGAATGAAGCTGCTCTTGTGGCAGCTCGTCAAAACAAGAAAAAAATCGATGCGCGTGATATTGACGAAGCGACGGACCGTGTCATTGCCGGACCTGCTAAGAAAAGCCGCGTCATCTCCAAAAAAGAACGCAATATTGTGGCTTATCACGAAGGCGGACACACCGTGATCGGACTCGTTTTAGATGAGGCTGATATGGTTCATAAAGTAACGATTGTTCCTCGGGGTCAGGCTGGCGGTTATGCTGTTATGCTTCCGAGAGAAGACCGTTACTTCCAGACAAAGCCGGAGCTGCTTGATAAAATTGTCGGCCTCTTGGGCGGACGTGTCGCTGAAGAAATCATCTTCGGTGAAGTCAGCACTGGGGCGCACAATGACTTCCAGCGTGCGACGAGTATTGCAAGACGAATGGTTACAGAATTCGGTATGTCAGAAAAACTGGGTCCGTTGCAATTTGGACAGTCTCAGGGCGGCCAAGTATTTTTAGGTCGTGATTTCAACAACGAACAAAACTACAGTGATCAAATCGCTTACGAAATTGACCAGGAAATTCAGCGTATCATTAAAGAATGTTATGAGCGCGCGAAACAAATCCTGACTGAAAATCGTGACAAGCTTGAATTGATTGCTCAAACGCTTCTGAAAGTTGAAACACTGGATGCTGAACAAATCAAACACCTTGTCGATCATGGATCGTTACCTGAACGCAATTTCTCTGATGAAGAGAAGAACGATGACGTGAAAGTAAACATTCTGACAAAAACAGAAGAAAAGAAAGACGATACAACAGAGTAATTCGCTTTCTTTCTAAAAACTGCCGGCTGACGCTGGCAGTTTTTTTATGTAAATCATCAGTTAGGTCGCGGCTTTTACAATCATCCAGTTCTGGTATCGTTTTGTTTACAAATAAGCCGCTGATCGTGTATGGTATTGTAGAATGTTTGTAAAAAGTAAAGTAGAGAAACTATTCAAAAGTGGTGATAGAGGTTGTTACTGGTTATCGATGTGGGGAACACCAATACTGTACTTGGTGTATATCATGATGGGAAATTAGAATATCACTGGCGTATAGAGACAAGCAGGCATAAAACAGAAGATGAGTTTGGAATGATTTTACGCTCTTTATTTGAGCATTCCGGGCTTATGTTTGAACAGATAGATGGCATTATTATTTCATCTGTTGTGCCGCCAATTATGTTTGCGTTAGAAAGAATGTGCACAAAATACTTTCATATCGAGCCGCAAATTGTCGGACCGGGTATGAAAACAGGTTTGAATATAAAATATGACAATCCGAAAGAAGTGGGAGCAGACAGAATCGTAAATGCAGTTGCTGCGATACACCTATACGGCAACCCGTTAATTGTCGTTGATTTTGGAACTGCCACAACGTATTGCTATATTGATGAAAACAAACAATACATGGGCGGAGCAATTGCTCCTGGGATTACGATTTCAACAGAGGCGCTTTATTCGCGTGCGGCAAAGCTTCCTCGTATCGAAATCACCCGGCCTGACAATATTATTGGAAAAAACACGGTTAGCGCGATGCAATCTGGAATTTTATTTGGCTATGTCGGTCAAGTAGAAGGAATTGTAAAGCGAATGAAATGGCAGGCAAAACAGGAACCAAAGGTCATTGCGACCGGAGGCCTTGCGTCGCTCATTGCAAATGAATCAGATTGCATAGATATCGTAGATCCATTCTTGACTTTAAAAGGGCTGGAATTGATTTATGAACGAAACCGCGTAGGAAGTGTATAGGAGGTTTTGGAATGGATTATTTAATAAAAGCACTTGCGTATGACGGAAAAGTGCGCGCTTATGCAGCGAGAACAACTGATATGGTAAACGAAGGACAAAGACGACATGGCACGTGGCCGACAGCATCCGCTGCACTGGGCCGTACAATGACAGCTTCGCTTATGCTCGGCGCTATGCTGAAGGGCGATGATAAGCTGACAGTGAAAATCGAGGGCGGAGGCCCGATCGGTGCTATTGTAGCTGATGCTAACGCAAAAGGAGAAGTCAGAGCATACGTCTCTAACCCGCAAGTTCATTTTGATTTAAATGAACAAGGCAAGCTGGATGTCAGACGTGCGGTTGGAACAAGCGGAACGTTAAGTGTCGTAAAAGATTTAGGATTGCGCGAGTTCTTCACAGGACAAACAGAAATTGTTTCCGGAGAATTGGGAGATGATTTCACCTACTATCTTGTGTCATCTGAGCAGGTTCCTTCATCTGTGGGCGTCGGTGTGCTCGTGAATCCTGATAATACCATTCTTGCGGCGGGCGGCTTTATTATTCAGCTTATGCCGGGAACAGATGATGAAACCATCACAAAAATTGAAGAACGTCTATCCCAAGTAGAGCCGATTTCAAAGCTCATCCAAAAAGGACTGACACCAGAAGAAATTTTAGAAGAAGTTCTAGGCGAGAAGCCTGAGATTTTGGAAACGATGCCTGTTAAATTTCATTGTTCTTGTTCAAAAGAACGTTTTGAAACAGCCATTTTAGGGCTAGGCAAAAAAGAAATACAAGATATGATAGAAGAAGATGGACAAGCCGAAGCAGTATGCCATTTTTGTAATGAAAAGTACTTATTTACAAAAGAAGAGCTGGAAGGGCTTCGTGACCAAACTACCCGCTAAGCTCTATAGCGGGTTTTTTACATTTCAATAAAGGAGCTGAAAGCAGGTTTGAAATCAAGAACAATGTGGACCGTTATTTTAGGGGCGCTGCTGGTTTGCTGTATTGCCGTTGCATATACGCTGACGAAATCCCAAGCCGGCGCATCGCCATCCGGGGAGTCTATTGCGACTGTCGGAAGCAAAAGCGTGACGAGACAAGAGTGGCTGAAAGAAATGGAAGATCAATATGGAAAGTCGACACTTGAAGATATGATCAATGCCCGAGTCGTTGAGCAGCTCGCCAAAAAGAACAATCTCAAAGTGTCTAAAAACGAAATTGATCGTGAGTTTTTGTTGATTAAGGCGGT
This sequence comes from Bacillus sp. MSP13, assembly GCF_000815295.1. Classification (NCBI taxonomy): domain Bacteria; kingdom Bacillati; phylum Bacillota; class Bacilli; order Caryophanales; family Bacillaceae; genus Bacillus; species Bacillus sp. MSP13. The sequence continues at coordinate 9,439 of NZ_JXAQ01000017.1, read as the reverse complement.
TAACAATTCCTTTTACGAAGACGAACGTACAACAGAAAAAGAGTGGAAAGACCAAATTCGTTATAATATTCTCCTTGAGGAACTGTTAACAAAGGATATTGATATTTCAAATAAAGAAATGAAAACATTCTATAATAAAAATAAAGAGCTGTATCAGTTTGATGATTCATATCGAATTCGTCACATTGTGGTAAAAGATGAAGAAGAAGCGAGAGAAGTCCTGAAAGAGCTGAAAGGCGGCTCAAGCTTTGAAGCTGTAGCGGCAGAAAGGTCTGCAGACAGATACACATCACCATACGGCGGAGATTTAGGCTTTGTCACAGAAGCATCAGACAACATTCCGTCAGCATATATTGAAGAAGCAAAAACACTCAAAGAGGATGAATGGTCTGACGAACCGATTAAGGTAAGTAATGGATACGCCGTTATTCAGCTGAAAGAAAAACTAAAGGCGAGAACATTCTCATATGATGAAGTGAAGGATCAGATCAGACGGCAAATCGCAATGGATCAGTTAGGTGATAAAGCGACAGTCAAAACGCTTTGGAAAGAAGCCGATGTATCTTGGTTTTATGGGGAAAAAAGTACTAAGTGATTGACAAAAAATTTTGAAATTGATAGATTATATACATAATACCAATACAAATAGTCGGAAATTGAGGTGTCGAAAATGGTACGTGTAGCAAACTCCATTACTGAATTAATAGGGAATACGCCAATTGTTAAATTAAATCGCCTTGCAGATGAGAACAGCGCAGATGTATATCTGAAGCTTGAATACATGAACCCTGGAAGCAGCGTAAAAGACCGTATCGGATTAGCCATGATTGAAGCCGCTGAAAAAGAAGGGAAGTTAAAAGCTGGTGACACAATCATTGAACCGACAAGCGGAAATACCGGAATCGGGCTTGCGATGGTTGCTGCTGCTAAAGGATTAAAAGCCATATTGGTTATGCCTGATACAATGAGCATGGAGCGCCGCAACCTTCTTCGCGCATATGGTGCTGAGCTTGTGTTGACTCCGGGCGCGGAAGGAATGAAAGGTGCCATTAAGAAAGCCGAAGAGCTTGCTGAAAAGCACGGATACTTTGTGCCGCAACAGTTTAATAACCCTTCTAATCCAGAAATTCACCGCCAAACAACGGGTAAAGAAATCGTTGAGCAATTTGGCGATGACCAGCTTGATGCATTTGTAGCCGGTATTGGCACAGGCGGAACAATTACAGGAGCGGGCGAGGTTCTGAAGGAAGCATACCCTTCCATCAAAATTTACGCTGTTGAACCGTCAGACTCTCCTGTTCTTTCAGGAGGAAAACCAGGCCCCCACAAAATTCAGGGAATCGGAGCTGGATTTGTGCCGGACATCTTAAACACAGAAGTATACGATGAAATCTTCCCTGTAAAGAATGAAGAGGCATTCGAATATGCACGCAGAGCTGCACGTGAAGAAGGAATTCTCGGAGGCATCTCATCAGGCGCGGCAATTTATGCTGCTCTTCAAGTAGCGAAAAAGCTTGGGAAAGGCAAAAAAGTATTGGCCGTCATTCCAAGTAACGGCGAACGTTATCTGAGCACGCCGCTGTATCAATTTGATTAAAAAGCCAAACTCCCGGCCCGCCGGGAGTTTTTTTGTATTTCTGCATCAAATATGCCGTATCTGTTTCGAATGATATTCTTGGAAGAGAAATTCACTTTTTTCACAAACAAGATTGCTTTACAATGAAAATCAAGCAAAAAAGAAAATAGAGGAATGATATAAATGGCACAACGCAGACCGGCAGGCAAAAAAGTACTTTTTCCAAAAGACTCATTCTTACAACAATTTGAGAAACTTGCGCAAACCAAAAAACATCATGTACTGCTTGAAAGCGCGAGAGGCGGCAGATACAGTATAGCCGGTCTTGATCCAATTGCGACTGTAAAAGGGAAAGACGGGATGACGACTATTAAGCATGGTGATGAGATACTGTTTAAAGAAGGTGACCCATTACGCGCCTTCCACAGCTGGTTTAAAACGCTGGAAACAGAAACAAATCACGAGCTTCCGGATTTTCAAGGCGGGGCAATCGGTTTCCTCAGCTATGATTACGCACGTTACATTGAAAATTTTAAAATACTTTCACTAGATGATTTGGAAACGCCAGATATTTATTTTCTTGTATTTGATGATATAGCAGTTTATGACCATCAAGAAGAGTCTCTGTGGCTGATTACTCATGTTAATGATTCTGATCACGCATCCGCAGACGCGAAGTTATCTGGGCTGGAACAGATGTGGCTGACTGAGCTTCCGGCTATTCCTTCGCGAGAGATAAAGCATGAAACGGACGGTTCCTTCGCGGCGCCATTTACTGAGGATGGATTCTCGCAGGCTGTAGAGAAAATCAAACAATACATCGCCAGCGGAGATGTGTTTCAGGTTAATCTATCAGTAAGGCAGTCACAGTCACTCTCTGCCCACCCATATCAAGTTTACAAAACCCTGAGAGAAGTAAATCCTTCTCCTTATATGGCCTATTTAGAGACACCTGATTTCCAGATCATTTGCGGATCGCCTGAACTTCTTGTCAGCAAAAAGGGGAAACGATTAGAGACGAGACCGATTGCAGGCACCCGTTCAAGAGGGAAAAACGATGAAGAAGATAAGGCGCTCGCAAACGAATTGATCCACAATGAAAAAGAACGCGCTGAACATGTCATGTTGGTTGATCTTGAGCGAAATGATTTAGGGAGAGTATCAAGGTACGGGTCTGTGAACGTGAACGAATTTATGGCCATCGAAAAATACTCGCATGTGATGCACATCGTATCTAACGTTCAAGGGGAACTGCAGGATGGGTACGATGCTGTTGATATTATTCATGCTGTATTTCCCGGAGGAACCATTACAGGTGCTCCCAAAGTAAGAACGATGGAAATTATAGAAGAACTTGAGCCGACACGCCGCGGGCTTTATACTGGATCTATAGGGTGGTTTGGATATAACAACGATCTTCATTTTAATATCGTCATCCGAACCATTTATGCAACCGGAGGGCAGACATTCATGCAGTCCGGCGCAGGAGTTGTGATTGATTCTGTTCCAAAGCACGAATACAGGGAATCATTCAAAAAAGCTTTTGCGATGCAAAAGGCGTTAGAGCTGAGCAAAGAAGAGACCAAAAATGAGATGAGGAGAGCTGAGACATGATTTTAATGATTGATAACTACGATTCATTCACGTACAACTTGGTGCAGTATTTAGGTGAGCTTGGGGAAGAACTGATTGTGAAACGAAATGATGACATCACGATCGAAGAAATTGAAGAACTGTCTCCGGATTTTCTGATGATTTCGCCGGGACCATGCAGCCCCGACGAGGCAGGGATCAGCCTAGAAGCAATTAAACATTTTGCAGGAAGAATCCCCATTTTCGGTGTTTGTCTCGGACATCAGTCCATCGCACAAGTGTTTGGCGGTGACGTGGTGAGAGCAGAGCGGCTTATGCACGGAAAAACCTCGAATATCGAGCATGACGGCAAGACAATCTTTGAAGGTTTGAAAAATCCCCTTGTTGCGACTCGTTATCACTCGCTAATCGTAAAACCTGAGACACTGCCAAGCTGTTTCACAGTAACAGCACAAACGAAAGAAGGAGAAATCATGGCCATTCGCCACAACGACCTCCCGATTGAGGGCGTGCAATTTCACCCGGAATCCATTATGACCTCATTTGGGAAAGAAATGCTTAGAAATTTCATTGAGACATACCGCAAGGAAGTTATTGCGTGATGATATATGTTAACGGCCGGTATATAGAGGAGAAAGATGCAGTTCTTTCTCCTTTTGACCATGGTTTTTTATATGGGATCGGTGTTTTCGAAACCTTCAGGCTCTACGAAGGGTGTCCGTTTTTACTTGATTGGCATATAGAAAGGCTTGAGCGTGCGCTCTTAGATCTGCAAATCGAATATACTGTTTCAAAGCATGAGGTTCTTGAGATGCTGGACAAACTGCTTTGGCTGAATGATATCAGGGATGGCGATGCCCGCGTCAGATTGAACATATCAGCCGGCATCAGCGATAAAGGCTTTGTTGCCCAGACTTACGATAGCCCCACTGTTTTATGCATTGTGAACCAGCTGAACCCAGAAAGCCTTCCTATGCAAAAAGAAGGTAAGGTTTTATCAATAAGGAGAAACACACCAGAGGGCCCGTTTCGATTAAAATCTCATCATTACTTAAATAATATGTATGCGAAAAGGGAAATCGGAAATGATCCGCGTATAGAAGGGATTTTCTTGACGGACGATGGGGCTGTTGCAGAAGGCATCATATCAAATGTGTTCTGGAGAAAAGGCAGCTGCATTTACACTCCGTCGATTGATACAGGTATTCTGGACGGCGTCACGAGACGTTTTGTCATTGAAAATGCAAAGAAATTAGGACTGGAGCTCAAAACGGGCCGATACGCGCTGGAAGCTCTTTTGACAGCTGATGAAGCGTGGATGACAAACTCGGTTCTGGAAATCATCCCATTTACTAAAATAGAAAATGCAAACTATGCGGGCCAAAGCGGAGAAGCGTTCTCTGCACTTCAAATGCTTTACAAAAAAGAAATAAAGAACATGATTCATGAAAAGAGGGGAAGAGAATGGCGCAGCAAACAATAGACCAAACACAAGTAATCCACACCAAGCCCAGCGCTTTATCATATAACGAGAAGACACTGGTGATGGGGATTTTAAACGTAACGCCTGACTCTTTCTCCGACGGCGGAAAATATGACAGCTTGGACAAGGCGTTGCTGCATGCGAAAGAGATGATCGATGACGGTGTCCATATCATTGACATCGGAGGAGAATCCACAAGACCCGGCGCCGAGTATGTGTCAGAGGATGAGGAAATGTCCAGAGTGATTCCTGTGATTGAGCGTATCACAAAAGAACTGGGCGTGCCGATTTCTGTAGATACGTACAAGGCTTCTGTCGCAGATGAAGCTGTTAAAGCCGGCGCATCCATCATCAATGATATTTGGGGAGCGAAACATGACCCAAAGATGGCGTCTGTTGCAGCTGAACACAACGTTCCTATTGTTCTTATGCATAACCGTCCAGAGAGAAATTACAATGACTTATTGCCGGATATGTTATCGGACTTATTGGAAAGTGTGAAAATCGCTGTTGAGGCCGGTGTGGAGGAGAAGAACATTATTCTTGATCCCGGAATCGGTTTCGCGAAAACCTATCACGATAATTTGGCAGTGATGAACAAACTTGAGATTTTCAGCGGACTGGGGTATCCGGTTCTTTTGGCAACCTCCCGAAAAAGATTCATCGGACGTGTGTTGGATCTTCCGCCTGAGGAGCGGGCTGAGGGCACAGGTGCAACTGTGTGTCTCGGGATTCAAAAAGGCTGCGACATCGTCAGGGTCCATGATGTAAAACAAATTGCCAGAATGGCGAAAATGATGGACGCAATGCTGAATAAGGGAGGGAAGCACCATGGATAAAGTCTATGTAGAAGGAATGGAGTTTTACGGATATCACGGTGTGTTCAAAGAGGAAAACAAGCTTGGTCAGCGGTTTAAAGTTGATCTAACCGCTGAGCTGGATTTAAGCAAAGCCGGACAAACAGACGACCTTGAGGAAACGATCAACTACGCTGAGCTCTATCACGTATGTAAAGATATCGTAGAAGGGGAACCTGTGAAATTGGTGGAAACACTGGCGGAACGTATTGCTGAATCTGTCCTTAACAAATTTAAGCCAGTAAAGCAATGTACTGTGAAAGTCATTAAGCCCGATCCGCCAATTCCCGGACACTATAAATCAGTAGCGATTGAAATCACGAGAAAAAAATCATGAACAATATAGCTTATATTGCGCTTGGGTCGAACATTGGAGATAAAGAAACGTATTTAAGGCGAGCGGTGACATTGCTGCATCAACATGATGAGGTGACAGTTACTAAAGTATCCTCTATTTACGAAACTGATCCAGTCGGATACGAAGACCAAGCTGAATTCTTGAATATGGCTGTTGAAATCACGACATCGATGAACCCTTTTGAACTTCTAGAACTGACACAGCATATAGAATATGAGTTAGGCAGAACAAGGGAAGTAAGATGGGGACCGCGGACGGCAGACCTTGACATTTTGCTGTTTAATCGTGAAAATATTGAAACAGAGCAACTAATTGTTCCACATCCGAGAATGTATGAGCGTTTGTTTGTCCTTGTGCCGCTCGCGGAGATTTCCCAGCAGGTTGAAAAAGAGGCAATAAGCGCGGAAACAGACCAAGAAGGTGTAAGAGTATGGAAGCAGATATCTGGGGTAGACGAATTCGTGCATTCAGAAAGCTGAAAGGTTATACTCAAGAAGGATTTGCAAAAGCATTAGGTATATCAGTTTCTATTCTCGGCGAAATTGAACGCGGAAACCGATTGCCGTCAGCTGACATCATTCAAGGTGCAGCAGATGTTTTAAATATAAGCGTGGACGAATTAGCGCCTTCAGAAAAAGATAACAAATGATGAAGGGAGGTCAAATATGTTTAAAATCGGAGATATTCAATTGAAAAACCGGGTTGTCCTTGCCCCGATGGCTGGTGTCTGCAACTCGGCATTCAGGTTGACTGTAAAGGAATTCGGTGCTGGATTGGTATGCGCTGAAATGGTCAGTGACAAAGCGATCCTTTACAACAATGCAAGAACCATGGGTATGCTTTACATTGATGAACGCGAAAAACCGCTCAGCCTTCAAATTTTTGGAGGAAAAAAGGAAACCCTTGTGGAAGCGGCGAAATTTGTAGACCAAAACACAACTGCTGATATTATTGATATTAATATGGGATGCCCTGTACCGAAGATTACAAAATGTGACGCGGGAGCGAAATGGCTTCTCGATCCTGATAAGATTCACGAAATGGTTTCTGCAGTAGTGGATGCCGTTGATAAACCAGTTACAGTAAAAATGAGAATGGGCTGGGATGAAGACCACATTTTCGCAGTGAAAAACGCACAGGCTGTAGAACGTGCCGGCGGAAAAGCAGTTGCGCTCCACGGCCGTACAAGAGTCCAGATGTACGAAGGAACCGCAAACTGGGACATCATTAAAGAAGTAAAACAATCAGTATCAATTCCGGTTATCGGAAACGGCGATGTGAAGACGCCGCAGGATGCTAAGCGTATGCTCGATGAAACAGGAGTAGACGGTGTCATGATTGGACGCGCTGCATTGGGCAATCCGTGGATGATTTACCGTACGGTTCAGTACCTTGAAACAGGTGAATTGAAAGAAGAGCCGCAAGTACGCGAAAAGATGGCTGTATGCAAACTGCACCTTGACCGCCTGATTGACTTAAAAGGTGAAAACGTAGCGGTAAGAGAAATGAGAAAGCACGCTGCATGGTATCTGAAAGGCGTAAGAGGCAATGCGAATGTTCGTAATGACATCAATCATTGCGAGACAAGAGAAGAGGTTGTGCAGCTTTTAGATGCATTTACTGTTGAAGTTGAGGCAAAAGAGCTTCAAAACGCAAAAGTAGGATAATACTCACCTCTATTTGCTGCTCACTGCCAGTTTTATGCTGGCAGTTTTTCTGCTTTTTTCATGAAACAATATCTGTAATGGAGTGATAACAATGAGTCAAGAAGAGCAAAACCATGAAGAATTGAATGACCAGCTGCAAGTCAGACGCGATAAAATGAACCAGATGAGAGATAACGGCATTGATCCGTTCGGCGCACGTTTTGAAAGAACTCATCAATCTCAGGAAGTTATTTCAGCATATCAAGAACTAACCAAAGAAGAGTTAGAAGAAAAAGCGATTGAAGTCACAATCGCAGGCCGCATGATGACAAAACGAGGTAAAGGAAAAGCCGGTTTTGCCCATCTTCAGGACTTAGAAGGCCAAATTCAAATCTATGTACGAAAAGACAGTGTCGGTGACGACCAATACGAAATCTTCAAGTCTTCTGACCTCGGGGATCTTATCGGTGTAACCGGAAAAGTCTTCAAAACAAATGTAGGCGAATTGTCTGTTAAAGCAACTTCTTTTGAGTTGCTGACAAAAGCGCTTCGTCCGCTTCCTGACAAATACCATGGTTTAAAAGACGTTGAGCAGCGCTACCGTCAGCGCTATCTGGATCTTATCGTAAATCCAGACAGCAAACATACGTTCATCGCACGAAGCAAGATCATTCAAGCTATGAGAAGATACCTTGATGATCACGGATACTTAGAAGTAGAAACACCGACAATGCACAGCATTCCTGGGGGCGCTTCTGCACGCCCGTTTATCACCCATCACAATGCATTGGATATTCCGCTCTACATGCGTATTGCAATTGAACTGCACCTAAAACGTCTGATTGTCGGCGGATTAGAAAAAGTTTATGAAATCGGCCGTGTTTTCCGTAATGAAGGTGTCTCTACACGCCACAACCCTGAGTTCACGATGATTGAGTTATATGAAGCTTATGCGGACTATAAAGATATCATGAGTTTAACTGAAAACCTCGTTGCTCATATTGCCCAAGAAGTGCTTGGCACGACTACGATCCAATACGGCGAAGAACAAATCGACCTAAAACCTGAATGGAAAAGAATCCATATGGTTGACGCAGTCAAAGAAGCGACTGGTGTTGATTTCTGGGAAGAGGTTACTGTTCAACAAGCGCGTGAATACGCAAAAGAACATGGTGTAGAGATAAAAGATTCTATGACAGTAGGCCATATCATCAACGAATTCTTCGAACAAAAAATCGAAGAAGCGCTGATTCAGCCAACGTTTATTTACGGACATCCTGTAGAAATCTCTCCTCTAGCCAAGAAAAATCCAGAGGACCCGCGTTTTACAGACCGTTTTGAATTGTTTATTGTTGGCCGTGAACATGCAAATGCGTTTACAGAGCTGAATGATCCTATTGATCAAAGAGAACGTTTTGAAGAGCAATTAAAAGAACGTGAAGCTGGTAACGATGAAGCTCATTTAATGGATGAAGACTTTGTTGAAGCTTTAGAATACGGCATGCCGCCAACAGGAGGCTTAGGAATTGGTATCGACCGTCTGGTTATGCTGCTGACGAATGCACCTTCTATTCGCGATGTGCTGTTATTCCCGCAAATGAGACAGCGCTAATAAAAAAGAGCGGCATCCTTCAAGTGGAAGGATGCCGCTCTTTTTAAATTCTTAAGTATTTCTTCAAAAAAACTATTGCACTATTATTTACAAGGTGGTATATTATTATTCGTTGCCGCTAAACAAGGCAATGACGAAAAAAAGAAATTCAAAAAAGTTATTGACTTCACTGATTCAGTGAGTTACAATAATAAAGTCGCTTAAACGAAGTCGACAAACAAAATGATCTTTGAAAACTAAACAAGACAAAACGTACCTGTTAATTCAATTTTTATAAATCGCACAGTGATGTGCGTAGTCAGGGGCCTGCGCAA
>NZ_JXAQ01000016.1:0-65895 GCF_000815295.1 Bacillus sp. MSP13 | reverse complement strand
TGGATCACAGGTTAAGTTCACCGCATCTTGCGATGACACCTGTGTGACCTGCATCGTGCAGGCCTAGTTTGACTGACTACGCACATCGCTGTGCGATTTATAAAAAAATGAATTAACAGGTACGTTTTGTCTTGTTTAGTTTTCAAAGATCATTGCTGCCGCTTAACGAAGCAGCTTTATTACTATAACATTCAGCTTCTTTTAAGTCAATAACTTTTTTCAAAGCATTTAATGAAGCTTTTAATTGTTGTCGGCTGGCTTATCAGCGACGAATAATAATATATCACGGATATTATCAAAAGGTCAACACCTAATTTAGCTTTATACAAAGAGACATTTTGACGGTTATATTCAATCAGCCCTGATCATAAGATGTAGTACAAGAATGATGGACAAGATAAGGAGGCATCTCAGTGAACCACTTCTATGTGTGGCACATTAAACGAGTGAAACAATTTATCATTATACTTATCGCCGCATTTGCAGCAGCCAGCTTTTTTTATATCCAAAGAGCTGTTCCGCTTCCCGTGTTTTCAACTGAAACCGGACCTAAAGCCATTTATAAAGGAGAAACAGATTCGCAAGACGTTGCCCTTACTTTTGATATCAGCTGGGGTGATAAAAAAGCAGAACCTATACTTAATACTCTGAAAGCAAATGGAATTAGAAATGCGACGTTTTTTCTTTCCGCTTCCTGGGCTGAACGCCACCCCGACACAGTAGCGCGTATCGTAAAGGACGGCCATCAAATAGGGAGCATGGGCTATGCTTATAAAAACTATGCCAATTTAGAGAGCAGCCAAATAAAAAAGGACATTAACCGTGCGCAAACTGCCTTTGAAAAGTTAGGGGTCAAAGACATACAGCTATTAAGACCCCCTACCGGACAGTTCAATAAGAATGTACTAACGGTCGCTAAGCAATACAATTATACGGTTGTTCATTATAGTATAAACTCTCAGGATTGGACTAATCCCGGGGTTGAAAAAATTATCGATAATGTGACCAAGCAGGTTTCCGGAGGAGACATTGTTCTTTTACACGCCTCCGACTCGGCAAAACAAACAGAAGAAGCGTTGCCTGATATCATCCATCAGCTAAAAGAAAAAGGGTTAAAAAATGTAACCGTAGGTGATCTCATTGCAAATGCTGATGCCAAATCCTCAGAGATAAAGTAATTACTTCGCTGCAAACCTCGGCAGCATCAGTAATTGGAAAGCATTACACGCCATTAACGGAAAAAGCATTAAATAAAGCCAGTCCTCATCATTTACTCTTAACGCAGGAAACCATTCTAATGCAGTAATCACAACCATTAAAAACAACGATGACACAAACGTTTTCTTAGAGGACTGCTTTTGCTTTATATAAGCTGTTACCACCCCAAAGATCAGTAAAAATATTGGTAACCACGCATAGCCAGTCAGCGATTCTCCGCTTTCTCCAAAAAATAAGAACCGCACATACATTAAATCAAAAACTACAAACAAGATGAAAAACAACTGAAGTAAATTCCATAAGGATGATGATCTTAATATCTCAAGCGCAAACCGGTGAACTGTCAAAAACACGAAGAAACCCATTTGGCTAATCACACTAAAAATCATGCCTACCCCGACAAACCAGAACAAAACAGAAAAAATCTGCCCCGCTTCGAAGGCAAGAAACAGCCCCTTATATTCTCCCCACTTTAAAGCAAAACCCACAATACTCGTGATAACCGCTCCGACAGCTAATATAGAAAAGAAAAAACGAACCAAACCACGGCTTTTCATTTCTTTAATCAACCCCTCAAAAATCGCATACCGCGATATTTTGTTATGTATAATTCCAAAGAGATGAATCATATTAAAAGTAAGACAAGTATGTGAAAGGAGCTTAAGCATGTCAAAAGCCAAAACGCTATTGATGAGCTGTTTTTTGTTATTATCTGTAACAGCTTGTGCTCCAAAAGACCAAGCAGCGGATATGGACTATGATCAGACCAAAAAAATGGTTGTTGATATATTAAAAACTGATGATGGAAAGAAAGCCATTAAGGAATTATTAAACGATGATGCGATGAATGAAGCGCTGGTGATTGACCAAGATGCGATTAAAGGAACGATAGAAAAAACACTCACTTCTAAAAAAGGTGAAGAATTTTGGAAAAACATCTTTGAAGACACTGATTTTGCCGAAGGGTTTTCGAAAACCCTTCAAAAAGAACATGAAAAAGTGATTAAAAAATTGATGAAGGACCCGGATTACCAGAAGATGTTGATGGACGTCATGCAGGATCCAGGCATGAATAAAAAGTACAGCCAATTGGCAAAAAGCCAAGAATTCCGCAGTTACTTAGAAGAGGTTATTAACGAAACGCTTTCTAGTCCGCTTTACAAAAAACAGTTCGAAGATGAGCTGAAAAAAAGCAGCAAAAGAAACGGCTAAAGAAAGCGAATAAAGGGAAAGCCGGGATTTAGAATCCCGGTTCGCCCTTTTTTATACTTGCACTGACATTTTTGCATCTATTTTTTTAGCGATGTCCTGATATATTTCTCCTATAGGATGGCTTTTGTCATATACAGAAGGGGCAAATTGTTCCTTATCCCAATCAGGCTGTTTCAACGGGATTCTGCCAAGCAAAGGCACATTCAATTCCTCAGCTAGTTTATCTCCGCCGCCTTTACCAAAGACATACTCTCTTTCTCCTGTCTTAGCGCTTTCGTAATAAGCCATGTTCTCTATGACGCCAACGACTTCATGATCAGTTTTAATGGCCATAGAACCCGCTCTAGCTGCGACAAAAGCAGCTGTAGGATGCGGCGTTGATACGATGATTTCTTTGCAGCTCGGAAGCATTGTATGTACATCGAGAGCAACGTCCCCTGTTCCAGGCGGAAGATCAAGAACAATATAGTCTACTTCTCCCCACTCTACTTCATGGAAAAAGTTGTTCAGCATCTTGCCAAGCATTGGCCCTCTCCATACGACCGGAGCATTTTCTTCTACGAAAAAGCCCATCGACATCACCTTTACCCCGAAGCGTTCAACAGGAAGAAGTTTCTCTCCTTCAATAGTCGGACGCACAGTGATGCCCATCATATCCGGCACACTGAAACCATAAATATCCGCATCAATTAAACCGACCTTTTTCCCAAGACGAGCCAGAGAAATCGCAAGGTTTACTGACACAGTTGACTTGCCTACACCGCCCTTTCCGCTTGCTACAGCTAGAAAGACTGGCGGATTATCCATATTTAGCAATGTTTTTTTCTCAGCTGACGGCGCTCGGAACTTAGCAATCGTTTCCTCAGGAAGCTCTTCAAATCGAAGGCCGACCGTCTCGGCGCCTGCCCCTTTTAAGACGTTTACGATCTCTTGCTGAATCTGCATTTGCTCTGCAGTCCCGGTCTTTGCAAGAGCGACTTTTACACTGATATGCCGTTTTTCTGGCTTTATTTTAATTTCCTTTACGGCATCCAATTCTCCCAGAGGTCTTTGAAGAAAAGGTTCGCGCATTTCACCGACTAGTTTTCTTACTTCATCTTCTCTTATCATCGAACCTCACCCTTTTGTGTATTCGTTTTCAGGCATTATTATATCATACATAAATGGCAGGTGTCTTATGCTTGAAACCATAAGAAAACCCTCCTTTACTCTGGAGGGTCTCCTTTTTCCGTGTAATATCGCAAAATGCCTTTATATATGGAAGATGCCACCTTGTCCTGATATTTCGATTTTCCGAGCAGCTTTGCTTCACTTGGATTAGATAAAAATCCGACTTCTATAAGTGCTCCGGGTTTGGTGACGTTTTGCATTAAGTAGACACCATGAATCCGCTTTGCTTTCCGGGTTGTGTTTTCCAGGTTTCGTCTCAATTCATCCTGAATGTATTTCGCAACTTTTTCATTTTCTTCATATTTCCCGAAATAAAAGCTTTGGGCTCCGCTCCACTTTTGTGATGGAATCGCATTGAGATGAATGCTGATATACAGTTCAGCCTCTGAATGGTTTATTAATTTGACTCGCTGTCTTAGGTCTTCCGCTTTTCGCCTGCTATAGCCCTTCGTTCCTTCTGGAGCGAGATCGACATCACTCTCCCTAGTCATGATGACAAGCGCCCCTTGTTCCTGAAGGTAGTCCCTGACTCTAAAGGCCACTTCAAGCGTTACATCTTTCTCTAACAGCTTTCCGCCGACTGCTCCTCCGTCAGGACCTCCATGACCGGGGTCCAGATAAATAATTTTCCCGCTCAGGGGCAGACTCCACGGCTTCCATGAATCGTTATTGCTGAACTGATACTTGAATAGAAATAGTAAAACGATGAAGCCTAGCAAAAAACCGAGCCATTTAAGCTTTTTCCTCATCCCTTCCCCTCCCGCTTGTCCGTTACTACATAACTATGGGACAGGGCCGGGAATTATGATTATCGCATGCGAAGCTTACACTGTTTTTCTCTTTGGACAACTCCCTCTGTCCACCAGTCTTTAATGAACTTTCGCGCTGCTTCATAAACCGTATTTTTATCAAAATTTGCGTATTGCTCGTGTATCCAATTATAGAGATAATCAAAAAACTCCATACGCAGCTCTTCTTCTTCACTTGCTGAGCGGGCACTGATGCTCTGCATGGATTCTCCGTAGTAGCCGAAAATCCCAAAACGCCCACCCAACAAATAAGCTTCTATCGCAAAATCAATACAGCCTTCGCTGATAATATCTCTTTCATCATGTAGAAATGGGAATAATGGTTCCAAACAGTCCTTAACAGACAGAATAATTTGTCTCAGTGAGAGTTCTTTGAGCAAGTTCTTTTCTAATTCATAATCCTTTTGGCGTTTCACATCCATAAAAGACAGTACCTCTGCCATACAAATTCACTCTCCTTTTACCGGTTATTTTGAGGTTTCAAACGTGATACCATGCCCGAATTCGGTTGGAAATTCGCCCAAATGAAGGTGCAGGGATTGATAAAAGGAAGAGGATTTAGCAGCTTTCTGCAGGATAGGGAACGAATGTTCTTCCAATAAGCATTATAAAAGCAGCCCCTCTAACAGGTCGCTGCTTTTCATACTTTCACACTTCTTGTTGCAGAATATGTATGAATATACTGGTCCAATACAAAACCGCCTTTATCTTCATAAAAACCAGTGACAATAAAACCGGCATCAATTTGGCCCTTGATTTGGTCTTCTAACGAATGGCCGAACTCTAGAGCTTCATTATTTTCAATCAGTTTTTTCACTTTATATTTTGGAAGATCTTCTGAGTCGGCATATGGAATAGAGTGTTTTACTTTTAAAATACCTTGCTGTTCTAATTCTACATCAAACAGAAATACAACGGGATTGACAAAACCTGAGATTAGAGTGCCGTTTCTTTTTAGCACACGGTGCGCTTCTTTCCAGACCGGAAGGACATTCTCAACAAAAACATTGGCAACAGGATGTACAATGACATCGAATGATTCATCCTGAAATTGACTGAGGTCGTCCATACTCCCTTTGACAGTATGTATCCTAAGATCATCGCGCTCAGCAACTATTCTATCCTGATCCAACTGCTTTTCCGAGTTATCTAATACAGTGACATCCGCTCCTGCGGCTGCCAAAATCGGGCCCTGCTGCCCGCCACCTGATGCTAAACAGAGCACTTTCAGCCCATTGACAGGGGGAAACCAATCTCTCGGTACATCTTTCATTGGTGTTACCCTTATATCCCAATTGCCTTTTTTCGCTTGTTCAATGACATGCTGCTCAACAGCAACAGTCCATTCATTGCCTGTTTCTACTTTTTGATCCCAGGCTTTGCTATTATGATCTACTAACACATTCATGAATCGTTCTCCTTACTTTAATGTATAGAGTATAACAAATATTTCTAGATTGATATCGCTTTCCCTTTGCATATTTTGAAAAAAGTTCATAATAACGCAAAAAAATCACAAAGGAGATGTGATTTTTTTGACTAGTGACTATCATATCATTTTTTTGAATCATATAAGTGGCAAAATACTTGATGCTGCTCAGACATATTGCTTAGCATTGGCATCTCTGTTTTGCATTGATCCATGACAGCTGGGCATCTGGTATGAAACGGACAGCCGGCCGGCGGATTCGAAGGGCTAGGTAAATCACCTTTAAGCTCAATGCGTTCCTTTCTGCGATGTGGGTCAGGGATCGGGACAGCTGAGAGCAGCGCTTTTGTATACGGATGTTTCGGATTCTGTATAATTGAATCGCGATCTCCAACTTCAACCAGTTTGCCAAGATACATCACGCCAATACGGTCGCTTATAAAATCAACAACACTTAAATCATGCGCTATAAACAAATAAGTTAAACCAAATTCCTTCTGCAGGTCTTTCATCAAATTCAGTATCTGCGACTGAATCGATACATCGAGTGCGGAAACAGCCTCATCTGCAATAATCAGCTTCGGATTTACAGCCAGAGCCCGGGCGATGCCGATTCTTTGCCTTTGCCCGCCGCTGAATTCATGCGGAAAACGACTGCCGTGCTGACGGGACAGCCCCACGGTATCCAAAAGTTGATGCACTTTTCTTTCACGTTCAGAAGAAGTCATGAGTCCATGAACAATCAACGGTTCTTCAATGATTTCTTTCACTCTCATTCTGGGATTTAATGAGGCATAAGGATCTTGAAATACCATTTGAAAGTCTTTTCGCAAATTACGAACGTCTTTCTCATTCATGTTCGTAATATCCTGTCCGTTAAATAGAATACTGCCTTCTGTAGGCTCCAGCAGCTTCATCAACATCCGTCCGGTTGTTGACTTACCGCATCCGCTCTCTCCGACAAGGCCGAAAGTTTCTCCGCGATTAATTGTAAATGAGATATCATCCACCGCTCTCACGGCCTTTGATTTTTTAAAAAGGCCCGATGAATCAGAAAAGATTTTTTTCAAATGTTTCACTTCAACTAAAGGCTCATGATTCATATGCTGGCTCCTCCTTTCCCTCATTTTCATTCAGCCAGCATCGGCTTGTTCTTCCTTCCCCCACGTTTAGCAATGGCGGCTCTTTTTTCAGGCATTTATCAAAGACAAACGGACAACGTGATGCAAATTTGCATCCGGACGGCCAATCCTCTGCCATCGGAACATTGCCTTGGATAGAATGCAACCGTTCCTGCCGCTTGCCGATTCGAGGAATGGATTCCAGCAGCCCTTTTGTATACGGATGCTTTGGATCATCAAACAAATCATAAACCGAACCTTGTTCTACAATTCTCCCTGCATACATTACAGCCACTCGGTCACACGTTTCAGCGATGACGCCAAGATCATGTGTGATCAACAATATCGATGTGCCGTGTTTCTCCTGCATATCTTTCATGACATCTAGTATTTGGGCTTGAATCGTCACATCAAGCGCTGTTGTAGGTTCATCGGCAATTAATAATTTAGGCGAACAAGACATGGCCATGGCGATCATGACGCGTTGTCTCATTCCCCCGGACAACTGGTGAGGGTACTGCTGTAAAATTTCATCAGCCCTTGAAATACCGACTTGTGTCAACATTGAAACTGCATGTTGATCCGCTTTTTTGCGTGAATAGTTGAAGTGCTTTTTAATCGCCTCTCTTAGCTGATTCCCTATCGTTAGAACGGGATTTAATGAAGTCATCGGCTCTTGGAATATCATGGCGATCTCATTTCCCCTCAGTTCCCGAATTTCTTTTTCTGAGAGAGCTAAGAGGTCTCTGCCGTCAAAATGAATTGATCCGCCAACGATCTTTCCCGGTGTGTCTTTTAACAGTTTCATAATGGATAAAGAGGTGACGCTTTTTCCGCTCCCGGATTCCCCTACAATACCTAAAATTTCACTTTCATTTATCGTAAAATCAACTCCGTCAACTGCAGGAATTTCCTTACCGTTTACAAAAAAGCTCGTCCGTAGCTGATTGACGTTTAATATCGGTTTCATTCTTTTACCTCCTAATCCTTTATCTTAGGATCAAGCGCGTCCCGGAGTCCATCACCAAGCAGATTAAAAGCTAAAACGGTGAGAAAGATTGCAAGTCCCGGAAAAACCGTCACATGCGGAGCTGTGTTTAAGTAGTTATGCCCATCACTCAGCATAGCGCCCCATTCAGGAGTAGAGGGATCTGCTCCTAATCCTAAAAAACTAAGTCCTGCCGCTATTAAAATAGCGGAACCGATTCTCATTGTGAAATACACAATAATCGTTGAGAACGTACCCGGTAAAATGTGTTTAAGAATAATGCGTGTATCTTTAGCACCTGTTGATTTTGCCGCTTCCACATACAGGCTTGATTTCATCTCCAGCACACTGCTTCGAACAATCCGCGCAAATACAGGCACGCTGAATATAGCAACTGCAAAGACTACATTCATTAAACCTGTTCCTAGGATTGCGATAATTCCAATGGCCAGCAGCATCCCCGGAAAAGCTAATAAAATATCGCAAAATCTCATAATCAAACTATCAATCCATTTACCAAAATAGCCGCTTATAACGCCAAGTGCACTTCCGGCTAAAGCTCCCAAAAAAACAGAAGACAAACCAACAAATAACGAAATTCTGGCTCCTACTAAGATTCTGCTGAAGATATCCCTTCCGTATGCGTCAGTTCCCGCCAAATGAGCCGCTGAAGGCTTTAAAAATAATTGGCCGTAATCGACTTTTGCAGGGTCATATGGCACAAGATACTGGCCGAATAATGCGACAAAAAATAATAGGAAAAGAAATACAGCGGATATCATTGATACCTTTTGCTTCTTAAAAGAAATCCAAAAATCGTGGAACCTGCTGCTTTTTGCCGGCTTCTCAACATGCTTTATCTCCATTTGTGATCCTCCTTCCTATGATCCGTAGCGTACTTTCGGATTCAGCCAGCCATATAACAAATCAACGATTAAATTAATGAGTAGAAATTCAAAAGAAAATAATAAAAGTTCAGCTTGTATAACGGGATAATCCCTTGACACAATTGAATTAATTAATAGACGCCCCAATCCAGGCCAGCTGAATAACGTTTCTGTAATGATTGATCCGCTCAGCATAAACCCGAACTGTAATCCAGTCATCGTGACGACCGGAATCATTGCATTTCTAAAGGCATGTTTCATAAGAACCGTATATTCGTGCAGGCCTTTGGCTCTGCTCGTCCGGATATAATCATTCTTTAACACATCCATGACTGCGGATCTTGTAAAGCGGGCAATAATAGCTGCGACTCCTGCTCCTAGCGTAATAGAAGGGAGAATATAATGTTTCCAGGAGTCCATTCCCCCTGTAGGAAGCCAGCCTAACTGAACGGAAAACAGCTGCATAAGCATAAGCCCCAGCCAGAAAGAAGGAATAGATATCGCAGAAACGGCAAAAATCATTGTCGCATGATCCTGCCACTTGTTTCTTTTGACAGCTGAAACTAAGCCGATCGGAATTCCGAATAGCAGTGACCAAAACATGCTGACAACTGTCAGCCAAAATGTCGGCATAAACCGTTCAGACAGCATCTCTGCCACAGGTCTTCCTGCCTGAATAGAGGTTCCTAGATCTCCTTGAAAGAGATTGGACATATATGAGATGTATTGTTGATATAAAGGCTGATCTAAACCATATTTCTCTCTAACTAATTTGATTTCATCAATTGTTGCATCACTGCCTGCGATTAACCGGGCAGGGTCTCCGGGAATCATATGCACGAACATAAAGACAATAACAGTAATAATGAACAAGAGAGGAATCATCAGCAATAAACGTTTGATTGAGTACTTTATCATTTGGCGCCCTCCTTGACTTCAATAAAAGGAGGCTGACCCATATGAGTCTGCCTCCGGAACACGCTGGATGGGCGTCACCCAAGCGCCAGCATTATTTTTTTTCTGCCCCGCGAACATCCATCACACCTGATGGCTGCATTACCACTCCATCGACACTTTCTTTTTTCGCATAAATTAAATCTGGTACAGCAAGGAAAACCCATGGCGCATCTTCCCAAATCTGTTGCTGTGCCTTTCCATATAATTCTTTGCGTTTCGCCGTGTCAGAAGTTTGTAACGCTTGGTTCAGAAGACTGTTTACAGTATCACTTTGGTAGTAAGACGTGTTATAAGAATTCGGCGGGAATGCTTCTTCTCCGCCAAAGACTGGACGGAGACCCCAGTCGGCATCACCAGTAGACGGAGACCATCCGCCATTATAAAGCTCTAGATCAGCATCTTTCGCATTTGTAACGCCCCAGATTTTATCCCCGATTGTACCGCTTTCCATAGGAACTGTTTTTAATGTAATTCCTACTTTATCAAGCTGCTGTTTATAAAATTCCATCATTTTAACCTTATCAGAGCTGTTTCCGCCCCAGATTGTTGCCTCAAACCCATTTGGATAACCCGCTTCTTTTAAAAGCTGCTTTGCTTTTTTGATGTTATATTCGTATGGTGTTTGTTCAGCGTAAAACTGTGTATCAGGTGCAATAGATGACTTCGTTTCAGAAGCATATCCGTTATATACAACTTTCAGGAAAGCTTCTTTATCAATTGCATAGTTAATAGCCTGGCGGACTTTCACATCATTAAAAGGCTTTTTCATTGTATTCATTGAAAAGTACTTCACAATTAAAGACGGCTTTGTAACCAATGACAGTCCGTCGGTGTTCTCAATCGTTTTTGTATCTGTCGGTGGTACCGGATAGATGAAATCGGCTTCTCCCGTTTGAAGCATCGCAATTCGTGCCCCATTTTCAGGAACAGGCTTAAAGACCATGTTATGTACCTTTGGAAGGTCCTTGTTCCAGTAATCTTTATTGGCAGTTAATTTAAGATATTCGCCGTGCTGCCATTTTTCAAATGTAAACGGTCCTGTTCCGACCGGGTGCTGTGATACTTTATCGCCATATTTTTTAATCGCATCAGGACTGATCATCATAGCTGCCGGATGGGCAAAGTTGTTGATCATGGCCGCAAATGGCTTACGTAAAGTCACACGCACTGTATGATCGTCTATTACTTTCGTTTCTTTTACTAGCTCAAATAAACTATGTCGTTTTAGCTTGGAGTCAGGATCGGCAAGACGGTCAATGTTCGTTTTCACCGCTTCGGCATTAAAGGCCGTTCCGTCTTGGAACTTGATTCCTTTCTTCAGTTTGAATGTGAACTCAGTCGAATCTTTGTTTACCTCATAGCTTTCGGCTAGGACGGGAATGACTTTGTTATCCTTATCAAAGCCTAAAAGTCCTTCCATAATAGCTGATTCAGCCGTATAAGAGGCATTATCGTTTGTATCATGAGGATCAAGCGTTGTCACATCACTTTCTAAAGCAACCGTGAATGTATCACGAGATGAACCCTTACTCTCTGAAGCTTTATCATTTTTATCGTTGTTGCCGCACGCCGCTAAGAAAATACTGGCTATGAGAACAAATGATAAGCTGAATATAAACCGCTTTTTCACTTTAAACCCCCCATATAAAATTGTTAAAATTTAAACTAATTGAACAATAGTGTATACTACAAGAGAAGCGTGAGATTGTCAATAATGCTGATCAGTTTAATGAGCTTTATGGCAGTCTGCAGTAGAGTCAGTTGGAAGGAATGATTATAGATGAAACCTGTTATCGGCATATCAGGAAGTATCATCATTGATCAAGGCGGGCGTTTCCCAGGTTACAAGCGCGCCTATGTGAATGATACATACGTTCAATCTGTTTTAGATGCGGGAGGCGTCCCTTTTATCGTGCCTGTTGTAAATGATGAAGAAACGATCGATCAGATGATACAGCAAATAGATGGGCTTGTGATGTCAGGAGGACATGATGTTAATCCCCTCCTGTATGGTGAGGAGCCTCTTGCTAAACAAGGTTCAGTTTTTCCCGAGCGAGATGAATTTGATCAATTACTAATAAAAAAAGCCATAGCAGCCGGCAAACCCGTATTTGCCATTTGCAGAGGATTGCAAATTTTGAATGTCGCGTTTGGCGGCTCTATTTACCAGGATCTATCTTATATTGAGAATGCCTCTATTAAACATGATCAGTACAATAATACCGAGGTTCCCACTCATACCATTGACATTCAAACGGGTACGCACCTCCATTCTATATTTGGGGATAGAGCGCTGGTCAATTCGTTCCATCACCAAGCGATTAAAGATGTGGCTCCCGGGTTTCTCATATCTGCACGGGCACGAGATAAAGTCATTGAAGCAATCGAAATGGAGAGCAGCACATTTGTGCTTGGGGTTCAGTGGCATCCAGAGATGTTGACAAAAGGGTATCCGCTCATGCTGAAGTTATTCGAAACTTTAGTGGAGAAAGCTGAGCAGCAAAAAGCGGTCGTTTTATAAAGCAAAAAGCAGAAGCATTCATACAGGCTTCTGCTTTTTTGAACATATAAAAAAGCTCCCAACGCAAGGTTGAGAGCTTTGAAAACGCAAAATTAACGTTTTGAGAACTGAGGTGCACGACGAGCGCCTTTAAGACCGTATTTTTTACGTTCTTTCATACGAGCGTCACGAGTCAGAAGACCTGCACGTTTAAGTGTTGCACGGTATTCTGGATCTGCTTCAAGCAAAGCACGAGCGATACCATGACGGATTGCTCCAGCTTGACCAGATAAGCCGCCTCCATGTACGTTTACTAAAACATCATAAGTACCAGCTGTTTCAGTCAAAGTTAATGGTTGTTTGATATCTTCGATTAGAGCTGGAGATGGGATGTGCTCGCTGATTTCACGATTATTAACGACGATACGACCTTCTCCTGGAACTAAGCGCACACGCGCTACAGAACTTTTACGACGGCCAGTACCGTAATATTGAACCTGTGCCAAATTGGTAACCTCCTTTTTAATTAACCGCGAAGTTCGTAAACTTCAGGTTTTTGTGCTTCATGTGGATGCTCAGAACCACGGTATACGTTCAATTTCTTGAACATTTGACGACCTAGAGAACCTTTTGGAAGCATGCCTTTGATAGCAAGCTCAAGCATTTTCTCAGGGTAGTTTGTACGCATTTCAAGAGCAGTTCTTGATTTTAATCCGCCTGGATGTTGAGTGTGACGGTAGTAGATTTTGTCAGTTAACTTTTTACCAGTTAACTCGATTTTTTCAGCGTTGATGATGATCACATGATCTCCTGTATCAACGTGCGGTGTATAAGTTGGTTTGTGTTTCCCGCGAAGGATAGATGCAACTTCTGTAGAAAGACGTCCTAGAGTCTTGCCAGCAGCATCAACAACTAACCACTTGCGTTCAATAGTACTTGCGTTAGCCATAGGTGTTGTACGCATTGAATTTCCCTCCTAAATGATCTGTCATTTTCAATAAACTTCGATTACGTTCTATTTCACAACACAATAAGTTCCGGGGCTTATCGTGGGGTTGAAATACATACCATATGATATCTTATAACTTTATGCAGACTCTGTCAAGAAAATATTACACACCTGGTTTAGTTGTCATAGCAAACGTTCCATAAATATAGCCCGTGCCCCGGCGCTGTGCGCCCTGCTGCTTCGCGATCCTTCGCTTCCAGCATAGACTTCACATCATCGGGAGAAATTTTACCAATACCTGCATCAAGCAAAGTACCCGCTATAATTCTAACCATATTATATAAGAAACCACTGCCTATGATCCGCATTTGCAGGCCGTCATTCGTCTCAGTCCAATCAAGTTCGTAAATCGTCCTTACCTTGTCCTGTACTTCTGTTTTCACCGCGCAAAAGCTCGTAAAATCATGTGTCCCTAAAAGATGCGTTGCCGCTTCTTTCATGTTCTGCACATTAAGGTGATATGAAAAATGGTAAGTGTAATGCCGTTTAAATACGTCCGGGTGTTTCTCCGTGTAAACAAAGTAGCGATATTCTTTTTTCACTGCGCTAAATCGTGCATGGAACCCATCATCCGCAATTTCTGCCTGTTTGACTGCGATGTCGTCCGGAAGCAGTGCATTTAAGGCATACGGCCATCTCTCTGCCGGGATAGACAGTGGTGTATCAAAATGGATCACCTGTCCGGCTGCGTGAACCCCGCTGTCTGTTCTTCCTGACGAAACGACCGGAATTCTTTCTTTCGACTTATGCAGGACAGCTAAAGCCTTCTCCAGTTCGTTTTGAACCGTTCGTTTGCCTGGCTGAACCTGATAACCATAAAACAAATGTCCGTCATAAGAAATCGTGCATTTCATTCTCATACCAGCACCTCTAAGCCCTTAACAAAAATAACAAAGCAGCCAATACCATCAAGCTGACAATGACAGAAGTGTCTTTTCCTGTCCATACAAGCTTTCTGTATTTCGTGCGTCCCTCTCCGCTTTGATAACCCCTTGCTTCCATTGCCACCGCAAGCTCTTCAGCGCGTTTGAATGCACTGACGAAGAGAGGGACAAGAAGGGGTACAATCGCCTTCACTCTGTCTTTGACAGGGCCGCTTGTAAAATCAACGCCTCTCGCCATCTGAGCCTTCATGATCTTATCTGTCTCCTCCATCAAGGTCGGGATAAACCGTAATGAAATGGACATCATAAGAGCGAGCTCGTGAACAGGAAGTTTTATTTTTTTAAATGGATTCAGCAGCTGTTCCATTCCATCGGTAATCTCAATCGGAGTTGTCGTCAGTGTTAATAAGGTTGTGATTAATATGAGATAAACGAATCTAAGAGAAATAAATATCCCTTGAACCAAACCGCCCTCATAGACTTTGAAAACACCTAATTGAAAGAGAACCGGTCCTTCGTGTGTCATGAATATGTGAAGAAGGAACGTGAAAAGGACAATCCAGATGATAGGCTTTAACCCTTTTAGCAAAAAAGGGAAAGGAACTCGTGTTAAAGAAACGACACCCATTGTAAACAATCCAAGCAGCGCATATGTCTGCACATTATTGGCCAAAAATACGATACAAACAAATAAAAAGATCGTGATGAGTTTTGTTCTGGGGTCAAGCCGATGCACAAGTGAAGAGCCCGGTACATACTTGCCGATAATCATGCTGTCCATCATAAGGTTTTCTCCCCCTGAAAGAGAGTACGGATTTCACTAGCAGCCTCTTCAATGGTGAGCATAGGCTCTTTAAATGTAACGCCAAGTGCAGCTTCAAGCTGCCTTTGAAATTTGATCGTTTCCGGAAGGTCCAGCCCCCAGCCAGCCATCTCTTCACCTTTTGAAAACAAATCACGCGGACTGCCTGAAGCTTGTATCGTTCCTTTATGCATGACAATCATTTCATCAGCGTATGCAGCTGCGTCTTCCATGCTGTGTGTTACAAGGATCGTCGTCAGGTTCCCCCGTTGATGGAGCTCATAAAACATGTCCATTATCTCTTTTCGTCCTCTTGGATCCAACCCAGCAGTCGGTTCATCCAAAACAAGCACTTCAGGGTCCATTGCAAGTACGCCGGCAATTGCAACTCTGCGCATTTGTCCCCCGCTTAATTCAAAAGGCGATCTGTCCAGAAGCTCTTCTGATAAACCAACGAGCTTTAGCATCTCTCTCGCTCTTTGTTCAGCAGCCTCTTTTTTCACACCAAAATTCATAGGTCCGAACGAAATATCTTTGAGAACTGTTTCTTCGAATAATTGATGCTCAGGAAATTGGAAAACGATTCCGACTTTTTTACGAAGGGCTTTCAGCTGTTTATTCTTTTTCCCTGCCTGGATAACAGTGCTGCCTAGTGAAATCTGTCCCTTTGTCGGTTTCAGTAGGCCATTCAAGTGCTGAAGAAGAGTGGACTTGCCAGAGCCTGTATGCCCGATAACGGCTACATAGCTTCCTTCTTTAATCGATGCATTGATGTCATACAGTGCAAGGCGCTCAAACGGCGTCTTCATCTGATAACGATGCTCTACATCTTTGATTGTAATGTCCATAGCTCTTTCACCAGCCCTTCCTGAGTCAAATGATTTTCCTCCAGCGCCAGTCCATTTTTCCGTAAAAGCTGGCTGAGCTGGAATGAGAAGGGTAAATCAAGCCCGATTTGAACAAGTTGCTTATTCAATTTAAAAATCTCATCAGGCGTCCCTTCGGCATATTTCTTCCCGCCATTCATCACAATGATCCGGTCTGCTTTTGCTGCTTCATCTAAATCATGTGTGATAGAAATGACAGTAGCCATGCCCTGTTCCTTTAAGTGCCTTACCGTTTCAAGCACTTCTTCTCGCCCGATCGGGTCAAGCATAGATGTTGCTTCATCTAAGATCATAATATCAGGACGTGCGGCAATCACTCCCGCAATCGCAACTCTCTGCTTTTGGCCCCCGGAGAGATGGTGCGGCTCTTGATCGAGAAAATCTTGCATATTCACCTGTTTTACTGCCCAGTCTACTCTCTCAATCATTTCTTCCCGCGGTACACCATTGTTTTCTAAACCAAAAGCCACATCATCGCGAACCGTCGTTCCGACAAATTGGTTGTCCGGATTTTGAAAGACCATACCAATCTTTTTACGCACTTCCCAAACGGATTCCTCTGTCAATTGAATCCCAGCAACCTCAATGTCGCCTGATTCAGGAAGGATTAAGCCATTCAAAGCCCGGGCCAGTGTTGATTTCCCTGAACCGTTATGACCTACAATAGCAAGCCATTCACCCTCATACACCTGCAGTGAGACGCCGTCTAGTGCCCGTCTTTCTGCGTCTTTCCGATATCGAAATACGATATCCTCTACCGATATCAACTGATTTTGATTCATGGAAAACCGGCCTCCTCTCAGCTAACGCTCTGCTATTCTCTCTATATAAAAAGTTGCAGTATCTAAAAAAAGGGCATAGATCCAGTTAGAAACTGTCCCGCCCTTCTTTAGATACACAAAAATATGTGATATTAAACCAATTCGATAATTGCCATTGGTGCTCCGTCACCACGGCGAGGACCAAGCTTCATAATACGTGTGTATCCACCTTGGCGCTCCTCGTAACGAGTTGCAATGTCAGAGAATAATTTTTGAAGTGCATCTTGGTTATTTTCTTCGTTAGCAACCTCGTTGCGGATGTATGCAGCAGCTTGACGGCGAGCGTGAAGATCGCCGCGTTTGCCAAGCGTGATCATTTTTTCAACTACAGAGCGAAGTTCTTTCGCACGTGTTTCAGTTGTTTCGATTCTTTCATTGATGATCAAATCAGTTGTAAGATCACGAAGCATAGCTTTACGCTGTGCACTCGTACGTCCTAGTTTTCTGTATGACATATGATGTCCCCTCCTTTATTGGAATGCTGTTCTGATAATAAACACACGAAAATCCTAGTTCACATGGGAAACTAGTCAATCGTCTTTGCGAAGTCCGAGTCCAAGTTCTTCTAGTTTCGCTTTCACTTCTTCAAGTGATTTGCGTCCTAGGTTACGAACTTTCATCATATCTTCTTCCGTCTTGTTCGCAAGCTCTTGAACCGTGTTAATACCCGCACGCTTTAGGCAGTTGTAAGAACGAACTGAAAGATCCAATTCTTCAATTGTCATTTCAAGAACTTTCTCTTTTTGATCTTCTTCTTTTTCAACCATGATTTCAGCATGCTGAGCTTCGTCAGTTAAACCAACGAATATATTAAGGTGTTCAGTTAAAATCTTTGAACCAAGCGCAATGGCTTCTTTCGGTCCAGTGCTTCCATCAGTCCAAACATCAAGTGTAAGTTTATCATAGTTTGCAACTTGGCCTACACGAGTGTTCTCTACCTGATAAGATACACGAGAAACTGGTGTATAGATAGAATCGATCGGAATCACGCCGATTGGCTGATCGTCTCTCTTGTTTGCGTCAGCAGGCGTATACCCACGTCCTCTTTGAGCAGTAAGGCGAACTCGGAAACTCGCATTCTCACCAAGAGTCGCGATATGAAGATCAGGATTTAAGATCTCTACATCACTATCGTGTGTAATATCAGCTGCCGTTACAGTTCCTTCGCCCTGTACATCAATTTCTAGCGTCTTCTCTTCATCAGAGTAGATTTTCAATGCAAGCTTTTTAATGTGTAAGATAATCGTTGTAACATCTTCCACAACGCCTTCAATTGTCGAGAATTCGTGCAGTACACCATCTATCTGGATTGATGTTACAGCGGCACCAGGGAGTGAGGATAAGAGGATACGACGTAAGGAGTTACCCAGAGTTGTACCATATCCACGCTCAAGTGGCTCTACGACAAACTTACCAAATTTGGCATCGTCGCTGATTTCAACCGTTTCGATTTTTGGTTTTTCAATCTCGATCATTACTTAAAACCCTCCTTCAAAACGTCGAAACCTCGAATAGAATCATATGAGATTCCATCCGAAATTCCCCATTGTTTAGTCCCGTATGTGCTCAGGCAACGAGTCGGTGCATTCGTTTCATAAATAACTGTATCATAACCCATTATTGACAGGGACACAAAATCTATACAAACAAATTACACGCGGCGACGTTTTGGTGGACGGCATCCGTTATGAGGAACAGGAGTTACGTCTCTGATAGCAGTGACTTCTAGTCCAGCAGCTTGAAGTGCACGAATTGCAGCTTCACGGCCTGAACCAGGGCCTTTAACAGTAACCTCAAGAGTTTTAAGACCATGTTCGATTGAACCTTTAGCAGCTGTTTCTGCAGCCATTTGCGCAGCAAAAGGAGTAGATTTACGAGAACCTCTGAATCCTAGAGCTCCAGCACTAGACCAAGAAAGAGCATTACCATGAGTGTCAGTGATCGTAACGATCGTGTTATTGAAAGTTGAACGAATATGAGCAATTCCAGACTCAATATTCTTTTTCACGCGACGTTT
Organism: Bacillus sp. MSP13; assembly: GCF_000815295.1. Classification (NCBI taxonomy): domain Bacteria; kingdom Bacillati; phylum Bacillota; class Bacilli; order Caryophanales; family Bacillaceae; genus Bacillus; species Bacillus sp. MSP13. The sequence goes on along the minus strand of NZ_JXAQ01000016.1, from coordinate 47,184 downwards.
ACGCGTGTTAGATTTACGAGCAGCAGCCATTGTTTAGGTACCTCCCTTACTTATTTTTTCTTGTTAGCTACAGTACGACGCGGACCTTTACGAGTACGCGCATTGTTTTTAGAGTTTTGTCCGCGAACAGGCAATCCTCTGCGATGGCGGATTCCGCGGTAGCTTCCGATTTCGATCAGACGCTTAATGTTAAGAGAAACTTCACGGCGAAGGTCACCTTCTACTTTCAGTTTGTCAATAACATCACGGATTTTACCAAGTTCTTCTTCAGTAAGATCACGCACACGAGTATCTTCTGAAACACCAGCCTCTTTCAAGACTTGCTGAGCCGTTGTACGGCCAATTCCGAAGACATATGTTAAAGAAATAACAACACGTTTGTCACGTGGGATATCTACACCAGCAATACGAGCCATTCTCTGGGCACCTCCTTATAAATTATCCTTGTTTTTGTTTATGCTTTGGATTTTCACAGATCACCATTACTTTTCCTTTTCTGCGAATAACTTTACATTTTTCGCAGATTGGTTTAACTGATGGTCTCACTTTCATGTGTTTCCAACCTCCTTCAGTTTCCGGAGTGCTTTATTTGTAACGGTACGTAATCCTGCCACGAGTTAAGTCATATGGAGATAATTCTACCGTAACTTTGTCTCCAGGTAAAATGCGAATGAAGTGCATGCGGATTTTACCAGATACGTGAGCCAAAACAGTGTGGCCATTCTCAAGTTCAACTTTGAACATCGCGTTTGGCAGTGTTTCGACTATAGTACCTTCCACTTCAATTACATCGTCTTTCGCCATTCAAGTGTTCTCCCTTCTTCAAATCAGTAACTTGCTTTCTGACAAATTTCAAAAGAAGTTTGTCACACGCCCTGTTTCGTTTATACTGTTCTGAACTTCCGGAGATACGCAATCATAAAGGGTTAAATGATTGATATTTTTTTCTCAGGAGAATGAAATGTACGCTTTTCTCCGTCTGTTGTTAGTACAATGATGATGGGTAACAATTCCAATGACAACAGCAAGATGAATTCGGTCCTGCCAGTGTTCATCCAAACTTTCTGCCCTATCAAGCCTGAAAAAAACACCTGTCTTCGGAATTATTTTCATCACCTAGACTCTCGTCAGTATATCAAAACCCGTTTCCGTAATCGCAATTGTATGTTCAAAATGAGCACACTTTTTCCCATCTACCGTTACAACCGTCCAGTTATCAGCCAATGTTTTCACGTAGCGGCTGCCAGCGTTCACCATAGGTTCAATAGCGAGAACCATGCCAGGTTTAAGCCGTGGTCCTTTGTTGGGCGGACCGTAATGAGGAATTTGCGGGTCCTCATGCAAGTCTTGACCAACACCATGTCCAACATACTCCCTAACAACTGAAAACTGCTCATTTTCGACATACGTTTGTATTGCGTGGGAAATATTCGACAAACGTTCACCTGGTTTTGCTTCCTGCAAGCCTTTATATAAAGACTCCTCTGTCACTTCCAGAAGTTTTTTGTCAGCATCGCTGATGTTTCCTACCGGATATGTCCATGCAGAGTCACCATGATAACCATTTAATTTAGCACCGATATCAATACTGATGATGTCTCCGTCCTTTAGCACCCTGCTGCCAGGAATACCGTGAACGAGTTCTTCATTAACTGATACGCAAATGCTCCCGCGAAACCCATTATACCCCTTAAAAGATGGGATTGCACCCTGCTTCTTAATAAAACGTTCGGCAATTTGATCCAATTCTTTTGTCGAGATTCCTGGTTTAATGTGCTTTTTTAACTCTTCATGAGTTAAAGCCACGATTCGCCCTGCTTCCCGCATGATATCAAGTTCACGTGGGGTTTTACAGATAATCATTTTTTTAATCCTCCAAGAAGATCCTTCACATCTGCATAAACGTCTTGAATGTCCTGTTGGCCATTCACGTTTGCAAGATAACCTTTCTCAGAATAAAAATCGAGTAAAGGCTGAGTTTGCTTCATGTTTACCTCAAGCCGTTTAGAGACGGTTTCCTCATTATCATCTGCCCGTTGATAGAGTTCGCCTCCGTCTTTATCACAAACACCCGGCGTTTTCGGCGGATTAAAGATTAAATGATAGGTTGTGCCGCAAACACTGCAAATTCTGCGTCCAGTCAGACGTTCCATTAGAGCGTCTTTGTCGACTTCAATGTTAATGACATAATCAATCGGCTTGCCGTATTCCTCAAGAATTTCTTCAAGAGCTTCGGCTTGAGCGACTGTTCGCGGAAATCCGTCCAGAAGAAAACCTCTTTCACAATCATCTTTGCCAAGTCTTTCTTTGACAATTCCGATTGTGACTTCGTCAGGTACGAGCTCTCCCTTATCAATATAAGATTTTGCTTCGAGTCCGAGTGGTGTTTCTTCTTTCATAGCAGCACGGAACATATCTCCTGTTGAGATATGAGGAATCCCATAATCCTCAACAATTCGTTCGCCCTGTGTACCTTTACCGGCACCAGGAAGCCCCATTAAGACTAAGTTCATTCGGATTTCCCCCGTCCTCTCTTTATTAAGAGGGAATGGATAAATCCATTTCCTCTAGTTTTTCATAAATCCACGGTAGTTTCGTTTCACCAACTGGCTTTCTAGTTGTTTCATTGTCTCTAAGGCTACCCCGACAACAATTAACAAAGATGTTCCGCCAATTTGTGCACTTTGAGGCAATCCAGCGAATTGAATGAAAAAGATAGGAAGAATGGAAATCACGGCTAAGAATATAGAACCCACAAACGTAAGTCGATACAAAATGCTCGTAATTCTATCTTGAGTCATTTTCCCTGGACGAACCCCCGGGATATAGCCACCCTGTTTTTTAAGGTTATCAGCCATTTGTTCAGGATTAACCTGTACAAAAGCATAAAAGTACGTAAAGGCAATAATCAACGCAACATATATCGCCATACCCACCGGATGTGTGTTATCAAAGTAGTTTTGAATCCACTTTGTCACATCGTTTGTTCCAAAGAATGAAGCGATCGTCCGCGGCGTTATCAAAAACGCAACTGCAAAGATGACCGGAATAACCCCTGCAGGGTTTACTTTCAATGGAAGGTGAGTAGACTGTCCACCGCCAGCAGGTGAACGACCTGTGCCTTTAGCATATTGAATCGCAATTTTCCGTACGGCTTGCTGAATGAAAATAACTCCAACAATAACTGCTAAAATCGCAATCACAAGAAGTGCGATTTTCACAATATGAATAAACAACTGATCGTCGCTGCCGACAAATTGAGTCTCATATATTTGTCCAATCGTTTTTGGAATACTAGCCACAATCCCCGCGAAGATAATGATCGATATTCCGTTGCCTACTCCATGAGACGTAATTTGCTCTCCAAGCCACATTAAAAAGGCAGTTCCGCCAGTGAGCACTAAAGCAATAATAAGATATGTCGATACACCGGATTTTTCGATCAGCATACCGTTTGCCAGATTGTTGAATCCGTATGACATACCTAACGCTTGGATGAAACCAAGTACAATCGTAAAGTACCTTGTGAACTGAGCTAATTTACGGCGGCCAACTTCACCTTGCTTAGACCACTCGGTAAACTTCGGCACCACATCCATCTGAAGCAGCTGAATGATGATCGAAGCCGTGATATAAGGAGTAATTCCCATTGCGAAAATAGAAAATTGGTAAAGCGCACCGCCGCCAAATGTATTAAGGAGATCAAAAACACCCATTTGAGACTGTGCCTGTAACACTTCAGCGTTAACATAAGGCACAGGAATAAACGCACCTATGCGAAAGACGATAAGCATGAGTAAAGTGAATATGATTTTATTCCTGATATCACTCACACGCATAAAGTTGGAGATTGTTTTAAACAAGTTAGATCACCTCAGCTGTACCGCCAGCAGCTTCAACAGCTTCTTTCGCAGAAGCAGAGAATTTATTGGCTTTTACAGTTAATTTTTTCTCTAATTTACCGTTGCCAAGAATCTTTACTCCTGCATTAAGTTTGCTAATAACACCAGTCTCAAGAAGAAGTTCAGGAGTGACTTCCGTTCCTTCTGCAAAACCGTTCAATTTGTCTAGGTTGACTACAGCGTATTCCTTGCGGTTAATGTTAGTGAAACCGCGTTTAGGAAGACGTTGGAATAAAGGCATTTGTCCCCCCTCGAATCCTGGGCGTACACCACCGCCAGAACGAGCGTTTTGACCTTTGTGACCTTTACCAGCTGTTTTACCGTTGCCAGAACCAATACCACGACCTACGCGATTACGCGTTTTGCGTGAACCTTCTGAAGGTTTTAATTCATGAAGTTTCATTAGGACACCTCCTTATCCAATCAATTATTTTTATTGTTCTTTAACAGAAACTAAATGAGATACTTTATTAATCATACCGCGGATCGCAGCGTTGTCTTCGTGAACAACAGTTTGGTTTGTTTTCTTTAAACCGAGTGTTCTCACAGTAACGCGTTGATCTTCCGGACGACCGATTACACTTCGTTTGAGGGTAATTTCTAATTTAGCCATTAATGTTCCCTCCTTATCCTAACAGTTCTTCTACAGATTTTCCACGAAGCTTCGCAACGTCTTCAGCGCGTTTAAGTTCACTTAAGCCTTGAAGAGTTGCACGAATCATGTTGATCGGTGTGTTAGAACCTAAAGACTTAGAAAGGATATCAGCTACACCAGCAAGCTCAAGTACCGCACGTACAGGGCCTCCAGCGATAACTCCAGTACCTTCAGAAGCAGGTTTTAACAAGATGTTACCTGCACCGAAACGTCCGATGATTTCGTGTGGAATTGTAGTTCCAACCATTGGTACTTCAATTAAATTCTTTTTCGCATCTTCAACAGCTTTGCGGATCGCTTCTGGTACTTCTTGTGCTTTACCAGTACCGAATCCTACGTGTCCGTTTTTGTCACCGACAACGACTAGAGCTGCAAAGCGGAAACGACGACCACCTTTAACAACTTTCGCTACGCGGTTAACCGTAACTAAGCGTTCTTCTAACTCTAATTTGCTTGGGTCAATACGACGCATAATCATGTGTCCCTCCTTCTTTTATTAAAATTTAAGTCCAGCTTCACGAGCAGCATCAGCCAAAGCTTTTACACGTCCATGGTATAAGTATCCGCCACGGTCAAATACTACGTCAGAAACGCCTTTTTCAGCAGCGCGTTTTGCAACTAATTCTCCAACTTTAGTAGCAGCAGAAGTATCTCCAGTGCTTTCAACATTCAAGTCTTTATCGAGAGTAGATGCACTAGCAATTGTTACACCATTTACATCATCGATGATTTGAGCGTAGATGTGCTTGTTAGAACGGAAAACGTTCAGACGCGGTCTTTCAGCAGTACCGGAAAGTTTAGCGCGAACACGAGCGTGTCTTTTAAGACGAGCAGCATTTTTGCTAGTTTTCGTAATCATCTAGGTCACTCCTTTCTTCACTTTAAGCGATCTTACTTAGCAGATTTACCTTCTTTGCGGCGAACAACTTCACCTTCGTAGCGGATTCCTTTACCTTTGTAAGGCTCTGGAGAACGGACAGCGCGAATGTTAGCAGCAATAGCTCCTACACGTTCTTTGTCTGTTCCTTTTACAACTACTTTAGTTTGAGAAGGAACTTCGATTTCGATGCCTTCTTCAGGAACGATCTCAACAGGGTGAGAGTATCCAACGTTTAAAACAAGTTTATTTCCGGATTTAGACGCACGGTAACCGACACCAACTAATTCCAAACCTCTTTCAAATCCTTTAGATACACCTTCAACCATGTTGCCAAGCAGACTGCGAGTCGTACCATGCAGCGCACGGTGCTCTTTATGATCAGAAGGACGAGCGACTGTAAGCACATTGTCCTCTACTTTAATCTCCATATCAGGGTGAAACGTACGAGTTAATTCTCCTTTTGGTCCTTTCACAGCTACAGTATTGTTATCGTTAAACGTTACTGTAACATCAGAAGGAATCTCAAGTAACTTCTTACCTACACGAGACATACCAAACACCTCCATTCATGTTAAACTTCTTACCAAACGTATGCTAGAACTTCTCCACCAGCTTGTTTTGCACGGGCTTCTTTGTCCGTTAAAACACCTTGTGATGTAGAAATAATCGCAATTCCAAGACCGTTAAGTACGCGAGGTACTTCATTAGATTTAGCATAAACACGCAAACCAGGCTTGCTGATTCTTTTAAGACCAGTGATAACACGCTCGTTGTTTTGTCCGTATTTCAAGAAAACGCGGATGATACCTTGTTTGCTGTCTTCTACGAACTCAACGTCACGAATGAAACCTTCACGCTTTAAAATTTCAGCAATTTCTCTTTTCAATTTAGAAGCAGGAATTTCAAGCTTCTCATGACGTACCATGTTTGCATTGCGAATACGAGTTAGCATATCTGCAATTGGATCTGTCATAACCATTATATAATTACCTCCTTCCCTTTCTTGGGGATTACCAGCTGGCTTTTTTCACGCCAGGAATTTGTCCTTTATATGCAAGCTCACGGAAACAAATACGGCAAAGTTTAAATTTACGAATGACTGAATGCGGACGTCCGCAGCGTTCACAGCGTGTGTACTCTTGTACTTTAAACTTTGGTGTACGTTGTTGTTTCGCAATCATAGACTTTTTAGCCACGATTTCGCCTCCCTTTCATTGATTATTTCTGGAACGGCATACCTACTTGAGTTAATAGCTCACGAGCTTCTTCGTCAGTATTAGCAGTTGTTACGATAACGATGTCCATTCCGCGAACCTTAGTTACTTTATCGTAGTCAATTTCAGGGAAGATTAACTGTTCTTTCACACCAAGTGTGTAGTTACCGCGACCGTCGAAAGATTTTTTAGAAACCCCGCGGAAGTCACGTACACGCGGTAAAGATACAGAAATAAGTTTATCAAGGAAATCATACATGCGCTCTCCGCGAAGAGTTACTTTCGCACCGATAGGCATTCCTTCACGTAGACGGAATCCAGCAATTGATTTCTTCGCACGAGTAACGACAGGTTTTTGACCTGCGATAAACGTTAATTCTTCAACAGCACTGTCGATTGCTTTCGCGTTTTGAACAGCGTCACCAACACCCATGTTGATTACGATTTTTTCGATTTTAGGCACTTGCATGACAGAATCATAGTTGAACTTTGTCATTAAAGCAGGTGCAATTTCTTTATTGTACTTTTCTTTAAGGCGGTTCATGAGATAGACCTCCCTTCCTTTTAATACTATTTATCTAGAACTTGCCCAGATTTTTTTGCTACACGAACTTTTTTGCCATCTTCCACTTTGTATCCTACGCGAGTCACTTCACCTGTTTTAGGATCGAGCGGCATAACGTTTGATACATGAATTGGCGCCTCTTGATTAGAAATACCGCCTTGAGGGTTAGCTTGAGTTGGTTTAGAGTGCTTCTTCACCATGTTCACACCTTCAACTAAAACGCGGTCCTTTTTAGGGAAAGCAGCAAGGATTGTTCCTTGTTTGCCTTTATCTTTACCAGAGATAACCATTACTTTATCGCCTTTTTTAACATGCATCCTGATCGCACCTCCTTGACTAAGGCATTTATTTCATTAGATAACTTCTGGAGCTAGAGAAACAATTTTCATAAAGTTGTTTTCACGCAACTCACGAGCAACTGGTCCGAAGATACGAGTTCCACGTGGGCTCTTGTCGTCACGGATGATAACACATGCATTCTCATCGAAGCTGATGTATGAACCGTCGCTTCTGCGTGCTCCGCTTTTCGTGCGAACGATAACAGCTCTTACGACTTCACCTTTTTTGACAACGCCTCCTGGTGTTGCTTGTTTAACCGTGCAAACAATGACATCACCAATGTTAGCTGTTTTGCGTCCAGAACCACCGAGAACTTTAATAGTAAGCACTTCACGAGCGCCAGAGTTGTCAGCTACTTTTAAACGAGTCTCTTGTTGAATCATTATTTGTTACCTCCCTTCGGAAAAAGAATTCCGAACTTTATTAGATAATAACAGCTTCTTCGACAACTTCAACTAGACGGAAACGCTTAGTTGCAGACAATGGACGAGTTTCCATGATCTTTACGATGTCACCGATTTTAGCTTGATTATTTTCATCATGTGCTTTGAATTTTTTTGAGTATTTTACGCGTTTACCGTAAAGTGTATGTTTTTTGTATGTTTCAACAACAACAGTGATGGTTTTATCCATTTTGTCAGAAACTACACGGCCTTGGTAAACTTTGCGCTGGTTACGTTCGCTCATGCTCACGACCTCCCCTCAGTGATTATTTATTAGCAGCAATTTCTCTTTCACGAATCACAGTTTTCATGCGCGCGATAGCTTTGCGCACTTCACGAATGCGAGCAGTATTTTCAAGTTGTCCTGTCGCTAATTGAAAGCGAAGATTGAAAAGTTCTTCTTTAAGAGACTTTACTTTTTGTTCAATTTCAGCAGTGGTAAGGTCACGAATTTCATTAGCTTTCATTTGATTCACCACCAATTTCTTCACGTTTTACGAACTTCGTTTTAATTGGCAATTTGTGAGATGCAAGACGAAGCGCTTCACGAGCTACCTCTTCAGACACACCAGAAATCTCAAATAAAACTTTGCCCGGTTTTACAACAGCTACCCAACCTTCTGGAGCCCCTTTACCGGATCCCATACGTACCTCAAGTGGTTTAGCAGTGTAAGGTTTAGAAGGGAAAATTTTGATCCAAACTTTACCGCCACGTTTCATGTAACGAGTCATCGCAATACGTGCAGCTTCGATTTGACGGTTAGTGATCCAAGAAGCTTCAAGAGCTTGGATACCGAACTCACCGAAATGTACTTCAGTACCGCCTTTCGCACGGCCACGCATTTTTCCGCGATGCTCTCTGCGATATTTAACGCGTTTTGGTAATAACATATTATTTTCCTCCTTCCTCAGTTTTCTTCTTAGTAGGAAGAACCTCTCCACGATAGATCCAGACTTTCACACCAAGCTTACCGTAAGTAGTGTCAGCTTCAGATGTTGCATAGTCAATATCCGCACGTAATGTGTGCAATGGAACAGTTCCTTCACTGTAGTATTCAGAACGAGCGATATCTGCACCGCCAAGACGACCAGAAACCATTGTTTTCACACCTTGTGCTCCAGCACGCATAGTACGTTGGATTTGTTGTTTCTGCGCACGGCGGAAAGAAACACGGTTTTCTAATTGACGAGCGATGTTGTCAGCTACTAGCTGTGCATCAAGATCTGCTCTTTTGATTTCAAGAATGTTAATGTGTACACGCTTGCCAGTAAGGCTGTTAAGGGCTTTGCGAAGTGCTTCAACTTCAGAACCGCCTTTACCGATAACCATACCAGGCTTAGCTGTGTGGATCGTAATGTTAACGCGATTTGCCGCACGCTCGATTTCCACTTTAGAAACAGAAGCGTCAGAAAGGCGTTTGCTAATGTATTCACGAATTTTTAAATCTTCGTGCAGGAAGTCAGCGTAATCTTTACCAGCGTACCACTTAGATTCCCAATCACGAATGACTCCGATACGAAGACCGACTGGATTTACCTTTTGACCCACTACTTATCCCTCCTTCTTTTCTGATACAACGATTGTAATGTGGCTCGTACGTTTGTTGATTTGGCTCGCACGTCCCATAGCACGTGGGCGGAATCTTTTTAACGTAGGGCCTTCGTCAACGAATGCTTGAGAAATAACAAGGTTGTTAACGTCCATTTCATAGTTATGCTCAGCATTTGCAATAGCGGATTTTAATACTTTCTCGATAATTGGAGAAGCAGCTCTTGGTGTAAGGTTCAAGATTGATACTGCCTCACCTACTTGCTTGCCTCGAATCAGGTCCATTACTAGACGTGCTTTACGAGGAGCAATTCGGACTGTTCTTGCAACAGCTTTAGCTTGCATTTAAAAGCCTCCTCTCTTAGCGTCTTGTTTTTTTGTCATCACTAGCATGGCCTTTGTACGTACGAGTTGGAGCGAATTCACCCAACTTGTGCCCTACCATATCTTCAGAGATGAAAACAGGCACGTGTTTACGTCCGTCATAGACTGCGATTGTGTGACCAATAAACTGTGGGAAAATAGTAGAACGACGAGACCAAGTTTTTACCACTTGTTTCTTGTCTGATTCGTTTAATTTCTCGATTTTTGTCATCAAGTGTCCATCGACAAATGGTCCTTTTTTCAAGCTGCGAGCCATTTTGGAACCTCCCTTCGTGATTGCACTACGGTCCGAAATGAACCGTAGACAACCCCGTTATTTATTTTTGCGACGACGTACGATAAATTTATCAGATTTGTTCTTTTTCTTACGTGTCTTGAATCCAAGAGTTGGTTTGCCCCAAGGAGACATTGGTGATTTACGTCCGATTGGCGCACGTCCTTCACCACCACCGTGTGGGTGATCGTTAGGGTTCATTACAGAACCACGAACTGTAGGGCGGATGCCTTTCCAGCGAGAACGTCCAGCTTTACCAACGTTGATAAGTTCGTGCTGTTCGTTACCTACTTGACCGATAGATGCACGGCAAGCAGAAAGAATCATGCGAACTTCACCAGAGTTAAGACGTACAAGAACGTATTTACCTTCTTTACCAAGAACCTGAGCAGATGTACCAGCTGAACGTACAAGCTGTCCGCCTTTACCAGGTTTTAATTCAATGTTGTGCACAACTGTACCAACAGGGATGTTGATAAGTGGAAGTGCATTACCTACTTTGATGTCAGCTTCAGGACCTGACATGATTTCAGTACCCACTTGAATTCCTTTAGGAGCAAGAATGTAACGTTTTTCTCCGTCTGCATAGTTGATTAGAGCGATGTTAGCTGAACGGTTTGGATCGTATTCAACTGTAGCAACGCGTCCAGGTATACCATCTTTATCGCGCTTGAAGTCGATAACACGGTATTGGCGTTTATGTCCGCCACCTTGGTGACGTACAGTCAATTTACCTTGGTTATTACGTCCGCCTTTTTTGTGAAGGGGAGCAAGCAAGGATTTTTCCGGCTTGTCAGTCGTGATTTCAGCAAAATCTGAAGTTGTCATGCCACGACGTCCATTAGAGGTCGGTTTATACTTTTTAATCGCCATTTTGAATTTCCCTCCTTCTTTTTACAGATAATTAAGCTTCAAAAATTTCGATTTCTTTGCTGTCTGCAGTAAGTTTTACGATCGCTTTTCTGCGACGGCTAGTCATACCAGTGTAGCGTCCAACACGTTTTGATTTACCTTTGTAGTTCATGATGTTGACTTTATCAACTTTCACTCCAAAGATGCTTTCAACCGCGTCTTTCACTTCTGTTTTGTTAGCTCTTACATCAACTTCAAACGTATATTTCTTTTCAGCCATTAAATCAGCAGAACGTTCAGTAATGACGGGGCGCTTTAGAACATCACGAGGATCTTTCATTATGCAAGCACCTCCTCTACTTTTTCAACCGCTGCTTTTGTAATCAGAAGCTTCTCGTGGTTGACAACGTCTAAAACGTTGATTCCGTTCGCTTCAACAACAGTAACTCCTGGAATGTTGCGTGCAGATAAAGCGACTGCTTCGTTAGCATCCGCAGTTACGATTAAAGCTTTTTTCTCAACAGATAATCCTTTAAGGACAGCTGCCATTTCTTTTGTTTTAGCCGTATCAAGAGTAAGATCTTCAAGTACGATGATGTTGTTGTCGATCACTTTAGAAGACAATACTGATTTGATTGCCAAGCGGCGAACTTTTTTAGGTAATTTGTAAGAATAGCTGCGTGGTGTTGGGCCGAATACGACACCACCTCCGCGCCATTGCGGTGAACGGATGGAACCTTGACGGGCACGTCCAGTACCTTTTTGACGCCATGGTTTACGACCTCCGCCGCGTACTTCAGAACGATTTTTTACTTTGTGAGATCCTTGACGTAAGGAAGCTCTTTGCATAAGAATAGCGTCGAATACAACACTCTCATTTGGCTCGATACCAAATACAGAAGCGTTTAATTCGATGTCACCAGCAGTAGAACCGTTTTGGTTGTATAATGCTACTTTTGGCATGATCAATTTCCTCCTTTCCTAAGAGAGTTATTTAGATTTAACAGCACTTTTAACAGTGATTAAAGTTTTCTTCGGACCAGGTACGTTACCTTTGATCAAAAGAAGATTGCGCTCTGCATCAACTTTAACGATTTCAAGGTTTTGAACAGTGATTTGATCTCCGCCCATACGTCCAGGTAATAATTTGCCTTTGAATACACGGTTAGGATCTACAGGTCCCATTGAACCAGGACGACGGTGGTAGCGTGAACCGTGAGACATAGGTCCGCGAGATTGTCCGTGGCGCTTGATCGCACCTTGGAAACCTTTACCTTTAGATACTCCTGTTACATCTACGATTTCTCCAGCAGAGAAAATTTCAACCTTGACTTCCTGACCAACTTCATACGCATCCATTTCCACTCCGCGTAATTCTTTAACGAAGCGCTTAGGAGCAGTTTCCGCTTTTGCAACGTGTCCTTTTTCTGGTTTGTTAGAAAGCTTTTCACGTTTGTCGTCAAAACCAAGCTGGATAGCCTCGTAGCCATCGTTTTCAGCTGATTTCTTTTGAAGAACAACGTTTGGAGCAGCTTCAATAACAGTTACCGGAATAAGATCACCGTTTTCTGCGAACACTTGCGTCATACCAATTTTTCTTCCTAAGATTCCTTTGGTCATTCGTCACACCTCCTATTAAGATCATTCTATATTTTAGAATTAAAGTTTAATTTCGATATCGACACCAGATGGTAAATCTAATCGCATAAGAGCATCAACAGTTTGTGGTGTTGGGTTCACAATGTCGATTAGACGTTTATGTGTACGCATTTCAAATTGCTCACGAGAATCTTTGTATTTGTGCACCGCACGAAGGATTGTGTAAACTGATTTTTCAGTTGGCAACGGGATCGGACCAGATACGCTGGCACCAGAACGTTTTGCCGTTTCAACAATCTTCTCTGCAGATTGATCAAGGATTCTATGATCATATGCTTTCAAACGAATACGAATTTTTTGTTTTGCCATTATTTTCCCTCCTTTTCGCCTACATCACGTTAGACAGTTCTCCGTGAGAAAAACCTGAACACCTTGCCATGGCAAAGCGGCCGGGTGTGTCAGCAACCTCTCACTTCATCGCAGTCAAAGACCAACATACACCATTATACAGAAAATAGACGTATGTTGCAAGACTTATTTAAGATATGCATGATTTGCACACTTTTTTTATTATACAGGTGTTTTTCTTATTTTTCAAGGACCTATCATAAGTGGTACAGCGCGTGGCGCCTCAGTATACTCGCAAATAGAGATGGCTCTTCGATGTGCGGGGTGTGCGCGGAATTCTCAAATTGAATCCATCGCTTTTCAGGTGCCTCAAGCCGTTGGTAATACTGTTTCGATATTTCAGCAGGAACAATGAGATCATGTCTCCCCGAAATGAAAAAACACGGCAATTTAATAGAAGGAATTGATGTGAATCCATTAAAACGGTACATCTCATCAGTTAAATGTTTTTTACTAAAACGCTGGCCATTGAGAAACTTGTGCATATTTTTCACACCATACTCTTTTCCTGTAAGCATTTGAAAAAATAGTGCTAGGGACTGACGACGTTGGTGAGTGAATCCTCCCCTGCTCATCTCGACACAAAACCGATAGATATGATGATAGATATCCTTATCCCAAGGTGGAGCGCCAATTAAACGTATGGCCTTGGATACTATACTGGCACGCCTCGCACCAGACATTTCTCGAATAGATTGATAAGCAGCTGTTTCTTCATTGCAAGGGTTAACAACCTGACTGATTCCATAATAGGCGTAAAACAAATCAGGACGCTGCTGCAGTACATGAAGAGCTAGCAGTGATCCCCACGAATGGCCAGCAAGATATAGTTTTGTTTTTGAAAACTGGTGTAGAACCCATTGAGCCACTTGAATTGCGTCACTAATGAAATGACTGATTGTCATGGAGTGCTGAGGAATTTGTTTTGAATAAGAAAGTCCGGCTCCTCTTTGATCCCAATGTACGATAGTAAAATGCTTTTCCAGCTCTTTTTGATAATGCCTAACATATCCGATTTGAGGGGTACCCGGTCCGCCATGTAAAAAAAGCAGCAATGGATTATTTATATCAGCCCCACTAATCATCAGCATTTGCTTCGTTTTATCAATGCTCAGTTCTTTCATGATCGCGATTGATTTCTTTTCTGGAATCATAAAAATTAGCCCCTCGAATATGATAGATCCTATTATACAAGAAAAAGATGACTAAACAAAAAACGAGACCCGCAGGGGGTCCCGTTTTTAATCATACGATTACTCAGTGATTGTAGAAACAACGCCTGAACCAACAGTACGTCCGCCTTCACGAATAGAGAAACGAGTTCCTTCTTCGATAGCGATTGTAGAGATAAGTTCAACGATCATTTCTGTGTTGTCTCCAGGCATAACCATTTCTACGCCTTCTGGAAGTTGGATGATACCAGTTACGTCAGTTGTACGGAAGTAGAACTGAGGACGGTAGTTAGAGAAGAATGGAGTATGACGTCCACCCTCTTCTTTAGAAAGAACGTAAACTTCAGCTTTGAATTTGCTGTGTGGAGTGATTGTACCTGGTTTAGCAAGTACTTGACCACGTTGGATATCTTCACGAGCTACACCACGAAGAAGGGCTCCAATGTTGTCTCCAGCTTCAGCGTAATCAAGAAGCTTACGGAACATTTCAACACCTGTAACAGTTGTTTTCTTGTTTTCTTCTTGAAGACCGATGATTTCTACTTCGTCACCGACTTTAACTTGTCCACGCTCAACACGTCCAGTAGCAACTGTACCACGACCAGTGATTGAGAATACGTCCTCAACTGGCATCATGAATGGTTTTTCAGTGTCACGCTCTGGAGTTGGGATGTACTCATCAACCGCATCCATAAGTTCGAAGATTTTCGCTTCGTAATCAGCGTCACCTTCAAGTGCTTTAAGAGCAGAACCTTTGATTACTGGTACATCATCACCAGGGAAGTCGTATTCGCTAAGAAGATCGCGAACTTCCATTTCAACTAGTTCAAGAAGCTCTTCGTCGTCTACCATGTCGCATTTGTTTAAGAATACAACGATGTATGGTACACCAACGTTTTTAGAAAGAAGGATGTGCTCACGAGTTTGTGGCATTGGGCCATCAGCAGCAGATACTACAAGGATAGCTCCGTCCATTTGCGCAGCACCAGTGATCATGTTTTTAACATAGTCAGCGTGTCCTGGGCAGTCAACGTGTGCATAGTGACGAGTATCAGTTTCGTACTCTACGTGTGCAGTAGAGATTGTGATTCCGCGCTCGCGCTCTTCTGGTGCACCATCAATTTGATCGTACGCCATAGCTGTACCTTTACCAGATTTCTTATGAAGTACTGTTGTGATAGCAGCAGTTAATGTTGTTTTACCATGGTCAACGTGTCCAATTGTACCAATATTGGCATGTGATTTGGAACGGTCGAATTTTTCTTTAGCCATTCTAAAATCCTCCTTAAGAGCTTTTAATTAGTAATGTATAGTGTGATAGGAAGTGAAAGAAAGCTTTCACTTCCTCATCTTACAATAGTAGTTATACTTGAGTTAAGAGGCAAAATCAATTATTCGCCTTTATTTTTTTTGATAATTTCTTCAGCAATGCTCTTCGGCACTTCTTCGTAGTGATCCATGAACATAGTGAACGTACCGCGACCTTGCGTATTAGAACGAAGTGCAGTAGCGTAACCGAACATTTCAGCAAGAGGAACCATCGCGCGAACAACTTGTGCGTTACCGCGAGCTTCCATACCTTCTACGCGTCCGCGACGAGAAGTAACATCACCCATGATGTCTCCCATGTATTCTTCAGGAATAACAACTTCAACTTTCATAATTGGTTCAAGAAGAACAGGGTTACATTTGCTGACTGCATTTTTCAATGCCATTGAAGCAGCGACTTTAAACGCCATTTCGTTTGAGTCAACATCATGGTAAGAACCATCGAAAAGTTTTGCCTTGATGTCAATTAGAGGGAAACCTGCTAAGACACCATTTTCAAGAGAGTCTTCAAGACCTGCTTGTACGGCTGGGATGTATTCACGAGGAACAACACCACCGACGATTGCGTTTTCGAATTCAAATCCAGCGCCTTCTTCGTTAGGTTCGAATTCAATCCAAACGTGTCCGAACTGACCGCGTCCACCAGATTGACGTACGAATTTACCTTCAACTTTTGCACCTGAACGGAATGTTTCACGGTACGCAACTTGAGGAGCACCTACGTTAGCTTCTACTTTGAATTCACGCTTCATACGGTCAACAATGATATCAAGGTGAAGTTCACCCATACCAGAGATGATCGTCTGACCAGTTTCCGGATTTGTTTGAGTACGGAATGTAGGATCTTCTTCAGCAAGTTTCGCTAAAGCGATACCCATTTTATCTTGGTCAGCTTTTGATTTAGGCTCAATCGCAACATCGATAACCGGCTCTGGGAATTCCATTGATTCAAGGATTACAAGATCCTTTTCGTCACATAGAGTATCTCCAGTAGATGTATCTTTTAGACCTACAGCAGCTGCAATATCTCCTGCGTAAACAGTAGCGATCTCTTCACGGCTGTTGGCATGCATTTGCAGGATACGTCCGACACGCTCACGCTTGCCTTTTGTTGAGTTTTTCACGTATGAACCGGAATCGAGCGTTCCAGAGTACACACGGAAGAACGTCAGTTTACCAACATATGGGTCAGTCATTACTTTAAATGCAAGTGCAGAGAATGGCTCTTCATCAGAAGAATGACGAACAATCTCTTCATCCGTATCCGGACGTACACCTTTGATTGCAGCAACATCAGTTGGTGCAGGAAGGTAGTCAAGAACTGCATCAAGTACAAGCTGAACACCTTTGTTTTTGAAAGCAGAACCGACAAGTACTGGGTAGAATTCAACATTCAAAGTACCTTTACGGATTGCAGCTTTCAGCTCGTCGATTGTGATTTCTTCACCTTCGAGGTACTTTTCCATAAGCTCTTCATCAAGCTCAGCAACAGCTTCAATTAAGCTGTTGCGATGCTCTTCAGCTTGTTCTTTGTACTCTTCAGGGATTTCTTTCGCATCAGAACGAGTTCCAAGATCATCTTCGTAGAAATACGCAACGTTTTCTACAAGGTCGATGATGCCTTCGAAGTTGTCTTCAGCACCGATTGGCAATTGGATTGCATGGGCATTAGCTTGAAGACGGTCTCTTAAAGTGCCTACAGAGTAAAGGAAGTCTGCGCCGATTTTGTCCATTTTGTTGACAAATACGACACGCGGTACTCCGTAAGTTGTTGCTTGGCGCCATACTGTTTCTGTTTGAGGCTCAACGCCTGATTGTGCATCAAGCACGGCAACCGCACCATCAAGTACACGAAGAGAACGTTCAACTTCAACTGTGAAGTCTACGTGTCCTGGAGTGTCGATGATGTTTACGCGGTATCCTTTCCACTGTGCAGTTGTCGCAGCGGATGTGATTGTGATACCGCGTTCTTGTTCCTGCTCCATCCAGTCCATTTGGGAAGCTCCTTCATGAGTTTCGCCAATTTTGTGGATACGGCCTGTGTAGAACAAGATACGTTCTGTAGTAGTCGTTTTACCGGCATCAATGTGAGCCATGATCCCGATATTACGAGTTTTATCTAAGGAGAACTCTCTTGCCATTGGGTAATTTCTCCTTCCTTATTGGGAAATTGTGTTTTTAGTATATAAATCCTACCAGCGATAGTGAGCAAATGCTTTGTTTGCTTCAGCCATCTTATGAGTATCTTCGCGTTTCTTAACAGCAGCACCGGTATTGTTAGCTGCGTCAAGGATTTCGTTAGCCAAACGCTCTTCCATCGTTTTTTCTCCACGAAGACGAGCATAGTTTACTAACCAGCGAAGTCCGAGAGTAGTACGACGTTCAGGACGAACTTCTACAGGAACTTGGTAGTTTGCACCACCAACACGGCGTGCTTTAACTTCAAGTACAGGCATGATGTTTTTCAATGCTTGTTCGAAAACCTCCATTGCATCATTGCCAGTACGTTCTTTAATGATATCGAATGACTTGTATAGGATTGTTTGAGACTTACCTTTTTTACCATCGATCATCATTTTGTTGATTAAACGAGATACAAGCTTAGAATTATAAAGCGGATCAGGTAAAACATCTCTTTTTGCTACAGGACCTTTACGTGGCATCTGAATATCCTCCCTTCATTAATTTTACGTTTTTATGTTTATTATTTTGCTTTAGGGCGTTTAGTTCCGTATTTAGAACGGCCTTGCGCACGGTTTTCTACTCCAGCAGTGTCAAGCGCACCACGAACGATGTGGTAACGTACCCCTGGTAAATCTTTTACACGTCCGCCGCGGATGAGTACAACGCTGTGCTCTTGCAGGTTGTGACCGATACCAGGAATGTAAGCCGTAACCTCGATTCCGTTAGTCAAACGAACACGAGCATATTTACGAAGTGCTGAGTTCGGTTTTTTCGGTGTCATTGTACCAACACGAGTACATACCCCGCGTTTTTGTGGAGAAGATACGTTAGTGTGCTCTTTTTTAAAGCTGTTGTATCCTTTGTTAAGTGCAGGAGACTTTGAGTTTTCTACTTTACTCACGCGTCCTTTGCGAATTAGCTGATTAATTGTAGGCATTATTTTTTCCTCCCTTCATTACGTTTTATAACCCACATACCCAGGTGGTTCATTAAAAGGCAAAAAACAATGTCTTTACACAAGATGAAATCTTACGCAAAAACAAAAGTACGCTATAAAATAATGGCAACAGCGGCTGCTCCTACTTCAATTCCGCAGGCTTTGCCGAGCTTTTTCATGGATTCAACCATTAAGACAGAGATACCTTGATCTTCCGCAAGTGAAACAACACTTGTCGTGAGCACTGGATCTGCATCTTTTGCAACGACTACTTCCTTTACTGAACCTCGTTTTAGAGCTTTCACTGTTTGCTTCGTACCAATAATAATTGATTTGGCCTGTGATACTTTATCATAAGACATGAACATATCCTCCAAAGTAACAGGTTTATTTCGAGCACCTTGGTTATATTATCATTCTAGGAGACGATTGTCAACATGGTATGACATTTTTAGTTTCGTTCTTCTCATAGCGTATTATTTTATTAAATATATCTGCTGAAAGACTGTTTTGGCAGTCTTTCAGCAGCTTAAATCAGTTATTCAACCGGAACCATGTCATCAGTCGGCTGAACATTTGAAACTGGTTTTACTTTACGGTATTTCATCATGCCAGTACCAGCCGGAACAAGCTTACCGATGATCACATTCTCTTTCAAGCCGAGAAGCTCATCACGCTTACCTTTGATCGCTGCATCTGTAAGAACACGTGTTGTTTCCTGGAAGGAGGCAGCAGATAAGAATGAATCAGTTTCAAGAGAAGCTTTTGTAATACCGAGTAAGACAGGACGGCCTGTAGCAGGACGATTGCCTTCAAGCAGTACCTTTTTGTTCGCTTCAGTAAATTGGTGAATATCAAGCAATGTACCTGGAAGCACATCAGTGTCACCGGCGTCAATCACGCGGACTTTGCGAAGCATCTGGCGAACCATAACTTCTACGTGTTTATCACCGATTTCAACACCCTGCATACGGTAAACCTTTTGAACCTCATGGAGAAGATACTCTTGAACAGTCGTCAGGTCAGTCACTTTCAGAAGCTCTTTCGGATCGATTGAACCCTCTGTCAGCACTTGGCCTCGAGTAATTTTGTCTCCTTCCGCTACTTTCAAGCGGGAGTTATAAGGTGCCGTATATGAACGTGTTTCCACTGCGCCTTGAACCACAATTTCCTGTTGCTTATCACGAACTTCATTGATCTCAACGACTGTACCGTCGATTTCTGTAATTGTTGCCTGACCTTTCGGATTACGCGCTTCGAAAAGCTCTTGGATACGCGGAAGACCCTGTGTGATATCGTCTCCGGCAACCCCGCCTGTATGGAATGTACGCATTGTTAACTGTGTACCAGGCTCACCGATTGATTGGGCAGCAATGATACCGACAGCCTCGCCGACTTCAACATCAGAGCCAGTTGCAAGATTTCGGCCATAGCATCTTTTACATACACCATGAGGCGTATTGCATGTGAAGGCAGAACGGATCCACACTTCTTCAATGCCGGCTTCTACAATCTCTAGTGCTTTATCTTCATCAATCAGTTCGTTTTCATTGATAAGTACTTCACCTGTTTCAGGGTGCTTTACTTGTTTTCGTGCAAAACGGCCGATTAAGCGTTCTTCTAAGCGCTCAATTGTTTCAGTTCCTTCTTTAAGAGGCTGAGCGAGTATGCCTCGGTCAGTTCCACAATCAGTTTCACGGATGATAACATCCTGTGCAACGTCAACGAGACGACGTGTAAGGTAACCTGAGTCAGCGGTTTTAAGTGCCGTATCGGCAAGACCTTTACGCGCACCGTGAGTGGAGATAAAGTACTCCAATACCGTCAGACCTTCACGGAAACTTGATTTGATCGGTAACTCAATGATACGTCCAGCCGGGTTGGCCATCAGACCGCGCATTCCGGCAAGCTGTGTAAAGTTAGACGCGTTACCACGGGCACCAGAGTCACTCATCATGTAGATCGGGTTAAGCTCATCCAGTGATTGCATCAGTTTGCCCTGGATAACGTCTTTCGCAGCACTCCAGATAGAAATAACTCTCTCATAGCGTTCTTCTTCAGTGATTAGACCACGTCGGAATTGCTTCAAGACGTTATCAACTTTGCCTTGTGCTTCTTCAAGAATTTCTTGCTTATCATCGAGAACGACGATGTCAGAAACCCCAACTGTAATACCAGCTTTTGTAGAGTATCTAAAGCCTAGGTTTTTCATGCGGTCAAGCATTTTAGACGTTTCCGTGATATGGAATCGTTTAAAGATTTCCGCGATGATTTTACCCAGAATACCTTTTTTAAACGGTGCATTGATTGGCTGCTCTGCAATAGCAGCTTTAACATCGGCACCTTTTTCTAAGAAGAAACGGTCAGGTGTTTTTTCTTCAATGTTGCTCTTCGTCGGTTCATTCATGTAAGGGAATGATTCCGGAAGAATTTCATTGAAGACAAGCTTACCGACAGTTGTAATTAACAATTTTGAGCGCTGTTCTTCTGTAAATGTCACATTCTTAAGGGAGTTGGCTGCGACAGCTACTCTCGTATGAAGGTGGACATATCCATTTTGATAAGCGAGCAGCGCCTCGTCTGTATTCTTGAAAACCATACCTTCACCGACAGCACCGGCACGTTCAAGTGTCAGGTAATAGTTACCCAGTACCATATCCTGAGACGGTGTTACAACCGGTTTACCATCTTTAGGGTTCAAGATGTTTTGAGCGGCAAGCATCAAGATGCGTGCTTCAGCTTGAGCTTCTGCAGATAATGGTACGTGAACCGCCATTTGGTCACCGTCAAAGTCAGCGTTATAAGCTGTACATACGAGCGGATGAAGACGGATCGCGCGTCCTTCAACAAGTGTTGGTTCAAACGCTTGGATACCTAATCTGTGAAGCGTAGGGGCACGGTTCAGAAGTACCGGGTGCTCCTTGATAACTGATTCTAGTACATCCCATACCTCAGGCTGTACGCGCTCAATTTTGCGTTTCGCACTCTTAATGTTGTGGGCAAGACCTTTTTCAACAAGCTCTTTCATAACGAAAGGTTTGAAAAGTTCAAGCGCCATTTCCTTCGGTAATCCGCATTGGTACATTTTCAAATGAGGACCAACAACGATTACAGAACGTCCGGAGTAATCGACACGTTTACCAAGAAGGTTTTGACGGAAACGGCCTTGCTTCCCTTTCAGCATGTGGGAAAGAGATTTTAACGGCCTGTTACCAGGACCTGTCACAGGACGTCCGCGGCGGCCGTTGTCAATTAAGGCATCGACAGCCTCTTGAAGCATACGCTTCTCATTTTGAACAATAATGCTAGGCGCGCCAAGGTCCAAAAGACGTTTCAAACGATTGTTACGGTTGATGACACGACGATAAAGATCGTTCAAATCAGAAGTCGCAAAACGTCCGCCATCAAGCTGAACCATCGGTCTAAGCTCAGGAGGAATAACAGGAAGCACATCAAGGATCATCCAAGAAGGCTTGTTACCTGAGTTACGGAAGGCTTCTAAAACTTCAAGGCGCTTGATCGCACGAGTACGGCGTTGTCCTTGTGATGTTTTCAGCTCTTCTTTTAACATATCTACTTCTTTTACAAGATCAATATCTTGAAGAAGTTTATGAATCGCTTCTGCACCCATAGATGCTTGGAATTTATTACCGTATTTATCGAGATAAGCGCGGTATTCTTTCTCAGACAGAAGCTGTTTCTTTTCAAGCGGTGTGTTTGCCGGGTCAGTTACAACGTAAGAAGCAAAGTAAATGACTTCTTCTAAAGCACGAGGTGACATATCCAGCACAAGACCCATACGGCTTGGAATACCTTTGAAATACCAAATGTGGGAAACTGGGGCAGCCAGTTCAATGTGCCCCATTCTCTCACGACGGACTTTAGCCCGTGTTACTTCGACTCCGCAGCGGTCACAAACTACGCCTTTATAACGAACTCGCTTGTACTTCCCGCAATGACATTCCCAGTCTTTAGTCGGTCCGAAAATGCGTTCGCAGAATAGACCGTCCTTTTCAGGTTTTAACGTACGATAGTTTATCGTTTCAGGCTTTTTCACTTCACCAAAAGACCATGAACGGATTTTATCCGGTGAAGCAAGACCGATGTTCATATACTCAAAATTGTTCACATCTAGCAAGGGGCCTACCTCCCTTTTTATCTTCGGATTAACCGATGTCACTTGCCTTTATAACTAGAGATTATTCTTTTGTTACTACATCTCGTTCAACGTCTGCTGATGCTGTTTCCTCCGGCTCTTCATCACCTGATAATGCCAGGCCGTCAGCTTGTTTCGCATCTTCTTCGTCTTCTAAATCTCTCATTTCTATTTCTTCTTCATCACCGGAAAGGATTTTCACATCCATACCTAAGCTTTGAAGTTCTTTGATTAATACTTTGAATGATTCCGGAACACCTGGTTCAGGAACGTTGTCGCCTTTAACGATGGCTTCGTATGTTTTCACACGTCCGACCACGTCATCAGACTTAACAGTCAGAATCTCTTGAAGAGTGTAAGCCGCACCGTAAGCTTCAAGTGCCCAAACCTCCATCTCACCAAAACGCTGTCCGCCAAATTGCGCTTTACCGCCGAGAGGCTGCTGCGTAACAAGTGAGTAAGGACCTGTAGAACGCGCATGAAGTTTATCGTCAACCATGTGGGCCAGTTTAATCATGTACATGATACCGACAGACACACGGTTATCAAACGGCTCTCCGCTACGCCCATCGTAAAGAACGGTTTTGGCGTCGCGAGACATACCAGCTTCTTCAAGTGTTTCCCAAACATCCTCTTCACGCGCACCGTCAAATACCGGTGACGCAATGTGGATGCCGAGATAACGAGCGGCCATACCCATGTGAAGCTCCAGTACCTGCCCGATGTTCATACGTGATGGTACGCCCAGCGGGTTAAGCATGATATCAATTGGTGTGCCGTCAGGAAGGTAAGGCATATCCTCTTCAGGAAGAATCTTAGAGATAACACCTTTGTTACCGTGACGACCGGCCATTTTATCCCCTTCAGAAATCTTACGTTTCTGAACGATATACACACGTACCAATTGGTTAACGCCTGGAGGAAGTTCATCTCCGTCTTCACGGTTGAAGACTTTAACGTCGTGGATAATTCCGCCGCCGCCGTGAGGCACACGAAGAGAAGTATCACGAACCTCGCGGGCCTTTTCACCAAAGATGGCGTGAAGCAGGCGTTCTTCAGCAGTCAGTTCTGTTACACCTTTAGGCGTTACTTTACCAACAAGAAGATCTCCGTCTTTCACTTCTGCCCCAATACGAATGATTCCGCGGTCATCAAGATTGCGAAGCGCATCTTCACCGACGTTTGGAATATCGCGAGTGATTTCTTCAGGTCCAAGTTTCGTATCGCGTGCTTCTGATTCATATTCTTCAATGTGAATAGATGTATAAACATCATCCTTCACAAGGCGTTCACTCATGATAATGGCATCCTCATAGTTGTAACCATCCCAAGTCATGAAGCCGACCATTACGTTACGGCCAAGCGCAAGTTCACCAAGCTCCATAGAAGGACCGTCAGCAAGGATTTCTCCTTTTACCACTTCATCGCCGACACTTACGATCGGGCGCTGGTTGTAGCACGTACCTTGGTTGGAGCGGACAAATTTCAGCATGCTGTATTTATCCAGGTTTCCTTTTACCTTTTGACCGTCTACTTCTTCATAACGGCGAACCCAAACGTTTTTCGCTTCTACGCGTTCAACGATACCAGGGTGTTTACAAATAACAGCGGCACCAGAGTCTTTACCTGATACGTATTCCATACCAGTTCCAACGAACGGCGCTTCCGGCTGCATCAAAGGCACAGCCTGACGTTGCATGTTCGCTCCCATTAGGGCACGGTTGGAGTCATCGTTTTCCAGGAACGGGATACATGCTGTCGCAGCAGAAACAACCTGTTTAGGTGATACATCCATGTAGTCCACACGGTTTCTGGAAACAACGGTGTTTTCCCCTCGGAAACGGGCTACGATGCTGTCATCAATAAATGAGCCATCGTCATCAAGACGAGCGTTCGCTTGAGCGACAACATAGTTATCCTCTTCATCAGCAGTTAAGTAATCGATTCTGCCCGTTACCTTCCCTGTTTCAGGGTCAACACGGCGATATGGTGTTTCGATAAAGCCAAAACGGTTTACTTTTGCATAAGATGAAAGCGAGTTGATCAAACCGATGTTCGGACCCTCAGGCGTTTCGATCGGACACATACGGCCATAGTGGGAGTAGTGAACGTCACGCACTTCCATTCCGGCACGCTCACGTGTCAATCCGCCCGGTCCTAATGCTGACAGACGGCGCTTATGCGTTAATTCAGCTAGCGGGTTCGTCTGGTCCATGAATTGAGAAAGCTGAGAGCTTCCAAAGAACTCTTTAATGGACGCAATAACAGGACGAATATTGATCAGCTGCTGAGGTGTAATTGTATTCGTATCTTGAATTGACATTCTCTCACGAACCACACGCTCCATACGGCTTAAACCGATACGGAATTGGTTCTGGAGAAGCTCACCTACAGAACGTAAACGGCGGTTTCCAAGATGATCGATATCATCTGTGTCGCCTACCCCGTGCAGCAGGTTGAAGAAGTAGCTGATAGAAGAAATAATATCAGCAGGCGTAATGTTTTTAATCTCTTCTTCGGTGTAAGCATTTCCGATTACATTAATAACCTGTTCTCCTTCTTGATCAGTCGGAGCAAAGATTTTAATCGATTGAAGAGTTACTTCATCTTCAACAACGCCGCCATTCGGATACAGCTTTCTGAAACCGATTCCGTTTTCTAAGTATGGCAGTACTTTATCAAGCGTTCTTCTATCAAGGATCTGGCCTTTTTCAGCCAGGATTTCTCCTGTTTCAGGATCAACAAGCGTTTCTGCAAGTCTCTGATTAAAGAGGCGATTCTTGATATGAAGTTTTTTATTAATTTTATAGCGTCCTACATTGGCAAGATCGTATCGTTTCGGATCAAAGAAACGAGAATCAAGCAAGCTTTTCGCATTTTCTACTGTAGGCGGCTCTCCAGGACGGAGACGTTCGTAAATTTCAAGCAACGCTTTGTCGCTATTTTCTGTGTTATCTTTATCAAGCGTATTTCGCAGGTATTCATTTTCTCCTACGAGATCAAGAATCTCTTGATCGGAACCGAAGCCGAGAGCACGCAAAAGAACCGTAACCGGCAACTTACGTGTGCGATCAATGCGGACATAAACAACATCTTTCGCATCAGTTTCGTATTCTAACCATGCGCCACGGTTTGGAATGACAGTTGCGGTAAAACCTTTTTTACCGTTTTTGTCTACTTTACCACTGAAATATACACTTGGAGACCGAACAAGCTGAGAAACGATTACGCGTTCCGCACCATTAATGATAAAAGTACCTGTATCTGTCATAATCGGGAAATCACCCATGAAGACATCTTGGTCTTTTACCTCTCCAGTTTCTTTGTTAATTAAACGAACCTTCACTCTTAGCGGAGCTGAGTAAGTCACATCACGTTCTTTTGATTCCTCTACAGGATATTTAGGATCGCCTAAACTATAATCAATGAACTCAAGAGAGAGGTTACCAGTGAAATCCTCAATTGGCGATATGTCTTGAAACATCTCTCTAAGACCCTCATCAAGAAACCACTGATAAGAAGAGGTTTGAATTTCAATGAGATTTGGTAATTCTAACACTTCGCTAATGCGAGCATAGCTTCTGCGCTGGCGGTGTCGTCCATACTGAACTAGTTGACCTGTCAACTGATTCACCCCTCAAATCATGCGTATTATATGTGTAATAAGCATTTCTTCCAAAGAAAGAAAATACTTTTACAAGACAAAAGAAAAAAGGGTTTCTAATTAAGAAAACCACATCCAAAAACAAATACCGATTTTATTAGCATTTCCATACTTGTATAATTTATACATAGATATTGACAATAGATCATATCAAGCAAAATATATACATTGGCATTTTATAATATTAACATAGCTAAAATACCGAGTCAAACTTTTTTTGCTTTTATGATATAATAGCCTTTCTTTTTTTGAACGACAGAAACTTCACCGAACAGTTCCTCGAGCTTTTCAATGGCAGAAGGCGCGCCTTGTTTTTTCTGTATGACGATCCACAACTCACCTGAAGTTTTTAAGTGTTCAGCGCTTTTCTCAAAGATAGCATGGACAACTTTTTTTCCGGCTCGGATTGGGGGATTTGTAAGAATAGAAGCAAATGTTTCAGCAGAATCAACGTTCGAAAACAAATCACTCTGATAAATCTTAACGTTTGTTATTCCATTTTGTTCCGCATTTTCATTTGATAACTCTACGGCTCTCTCATTAACGTCAATCATGTGGATGGTCCGGTCTTTAAAGGCGTTGGCTAGTGATAAACCAATCGGGCCATATCCACAGCCAACATCCAGAATGCCGCCCTCAACTTCAGGCTCTTCAAAAGAATCAATCAGCAGACGGGAACCGAAATCAACTTCCTTTTTAGAAAAAACCCCGCTATCGCTGGTAAACATGAAATCTTTATCACGAAGCCTAAAAGACCAGGTTTGCTTGTTGCTTTTCACTGAAGGTTTATCTGAATAATAGTGCTCACTCATTATTAGAACCTCCCTTTGTTATGGCATAAAGAATGGCAAAGAAAAAGCCCGCCTCATAAAAGCGAGCTCCCCCTACAGGTAAGTGAAGATTACTTAACTTCTACAGAAGCGCCAACTTCTTCAAGTTTAGCTTTAAGCTCTTCAGCTTCTTCTTTAGCAATACCTTCTTTAAGTGGTTTTGGAGTGTTGTCAACAAGTTCTTTAGCTTCTTTCAAGCCAAGACCAGTGATTTCACGTACAACTTTGATAACTTTGATTTTTTGAGATCCTGCACCAGCAAGGACAAGGTCGAATTCGCTTTGCTCTTCAGCAGCGCCGCCAGCAGCAGCTCCGCCAGCTACAGCTACAGGAGCAGCAGCAGTTACGCCAAATTCTTCTTCGATTGCTTTTACTAGGTCGTTCAGTTCAAGTACAGTTGCTTCTTTAACGGAAGCAATGATTTCTTCGATATTTAAAGCCATTTGTAATTCCTCCATTTTGTTTTAATTTATGAAAAACTGATTAGATTAAGCGCCTTGTTCTTCTTTTTGTTCTGCCACAGCTTTTGCAGCAAGAGCAAAGTTGCGAACTGGAGCTTGAAGTACGCTAAGCAACATAGAAAGTAAGCCATCGCGTGATGGAAGTTCAGCAAGAGCTTTCACTTCTTCAACAGTAGAGACATTACCTTCGATAACGCCAGCTTTGATTTCAAGAGCTTCGTGGTTTTTAGCGAACTCATTAAGAACTTTAGCCGGAGCGACAACATCTTCAGTGCTGAATGCGATCGCGTTCGGTCCAGTTAAGAAATCATTCAAACCATTAAGCTCAGCTTGTTCAACTGCACGGCGAGTCATCGTATTTTTGTAAACTTTGAACTCAACGTTAGCTTCGCGAAGCTGTTTACGAAGTTCTGTTACTTCAGAAACGCTAAGTCCGCGATAGTCAACGATGATCGTTGATTTACTTTCTTTCAGTTTAGAAGCAATTTCTTCAACAACAACTTTTTTTGTTTCAATTGCGCTGCTCATGGTTACACCTCCTGTAGATTCTTGTGTAACACTTATACCGTTAGGTGATCACGACCGAGACGACGGATTCCATATAAAAAGCCTCCATGAGACATGGAGGCTGTATATACAAGCATACGTAACGTAATAGCTGTGATAATATACACCTCGGTAGGATAATTAAGCCGTCAGGCCCCTACTGTCTGCGGTATAAATGATATTCTATTTTACAACATTTTGAATCATATCAGAATGTTGATGTCGTGTCAATATTATTTTACGTTAAAAGTTGAAGAGTCTACTTTGACACCAGGTCCCATAGTAGAAGTAACGGCAACATTTTTCACGTAAACGCCTTTTGCTGCAGAAGGTTTTGCTTTCAGGATTGTATCGTACATAGTTGTGAAGTTCTCAACAAGTTTTTCATCCTCGAAAGAAACTTTACCGATAGGAACATGAATGTTTCCAGCTTTATCAACACGGTATTCAACTTTACCAGCTTTGATTTCGCCAATTGCTTTTTCAACTTCGAAAGTAACTGTTCCAGTTTTAGGGTTTGGCATTAAACCTTTTGGTCCAAGAACACGACCGATTTTACCAACTTCACCCATCATGTCAGGTGTAGCTACGATTACATCGAAATCGAACCAACCTTGTTGAATTTTGTTGATGTAGTCAGTATCGCCAACGAAATCTGCACCAGCAGCTTCAGCTTCTTTCGCTTTTTCGCCTTTTGCGAAAACGAGAACGCGCTGAGTTTTACCAGTTCCGTTTGGAAGAACAACTGCTCCACGGATTTGCTGGTCGTTTTTACGAGGGTCAACCCCTAGACGGAAAGCCACTTCAACTGTAGCGTCGAATTTAGCTGTGTTTGTTTTTTTAACGAGAGCTACTGCTTCAGAAACGTCGTAAGCTTTTGAACGATCTACAAGCTTAGCAGCTTCAGCGTACTTTTTACCTTTTTTAGCCATTTTAAAATTTCCTCCTTATGTGGTTATAGCGGAATAACCTCCCACGAATAAGGGTTGCGAACTTGTTAAAACTCGCAACCCGACAAGAAACAAATTAATCCTCGATTACAATACCCATACTGCGGGCAGTACCTTCAACCATGCGCATTGCCGCTTCAACGTCTGCTGCGTTTAAGTCAGGCATTTTTGTTTCAGCGATTTCGCGTACTTTATCGCGCTTAACGGTTGCCACTTTATTACGGTTTGGTTCACCAGAACCAGACTCAATTCCAGCTGCTTTTTTAAGCAATACTGCAGCAGGCGGAGTTTTTGTAATAAATGTAAATGAACGGTCTTCGTAAACCGAAATTTCAACAGGAATGATTAAACCAGCTTGGTCAGCTGTACGAGCGTTAAACTCCTTACAGAATCCCATGATGTTAACACCGGCTTGACCAAGTGCAGGTCCAACTGGTGGTGCTGGGTTAGCTTTTCCAGCAGGAATTTGCAATTTTACAACTTTAACTACTTTTTTAGCCACGAGACACACCTCCTTAAGTCCGTGATGTGGTAATAGGGTAAACCCTCCCACTCAAGGTTTCATTCTTTATATGAATGACGAAATATCAAGCTAGTTGCCTTGGATAAGTCCAAGACGTACCTTTGCTATATTATCATTTATATATAGCAATTTCAAGTTTTTTCACATTACAATTTATCGATTTGAGTAAATTCCAGCTCAACCGGCGTTTCGCGGCCGAACATATTAACGAAAACTTTGACCTTGTTTTTATCATAATCAATCTCTTCAATTGATCCAGTAAAGTTAGCAAAAGGCCCGTCTATTACTTTTACTGTCTCTTTCAGTTCAAAGTCAATGTCCGTTTTGCGTTCGTCCATGCCCATTCTCTTCAGAATGGTTTCTGCTTCGCCCGGAAGAAGCGCCGTCGGTTTTGAACCAGAGCCGGCAGATCCTACGAAACCTGTAACGCCCGGCGTGTTGCGGACAACATACCAAGAGTCGTCTGTCATTACAATTTCAACAAGCACATAACCAGGGAATACTTTCTTTTTCACAACTTTTTTCTTGCCGTTTTTGATATCCGTTTCTTCTTCTTCAGGTACGACTACACGGAAAATTTTATCTTGCATCCCCATTGATTCAACACGTTTTTCCAAGTTGGCTTTTACTTTATTCTCGTAACCAGAGTACGTGTGAACAACATACCAATTCTTTTCCATTCTCTTCAGGACTGTCCAGTCCTTCCCTCCCCGCATTTGGTTTTAGTGAATTACCATAACGCTCAAAAATAGGCGGCAAGCCTATGATAACTTTCATTTTAAGCCACAATAAAAAACCCGCTGAACGGGTTTTGGCAAGTGATATTATGATCTATTATAGCACGTATTGCTGATCATTATTCAACTATTAAACGAATTAATTGAGAAATTCCTGTGTCAAGGAGGGCAAAAAAGATAATAAAAAAGATAACTGTTAAAATTACCGTAATGGTATAACGCGTTAACTCTTTTCCTTTAGGCCAGCTTACCTTTTTCATTTCTTTCCCAACATCTTTAAAGAATCTCATAATACGCATGTAAAAGACCTCCACAATTTAAAAGCGAAAAACTATTTTGTTTCAAGATGAGCTGTATGTGAATTGCAAGTACTGCAGTATTTCTTTACTTCTAAACGCTCAGCCGCTGATGCAGAGCTCTTCATTGTCGTATAATTACGGTTTCCGCATGTCTTGCATGCTAGCGTAATCTTTTTTCTCATGTCATTACACCTTTTTCCTAAATAGACATTAGTTCTTATCGTTAGTAACATATCATAGTCAGAAAAATACTGTCAATATAACGAAAATCCCTATTACAAACTAATTTCGCGAATTTCCAAGTACTTCTCCAGTTTGCGTTTCACACGCTGAAGGGCGTTATCAATCGATTTCACATGCCGATTCAATTCATCAGAAATCTCTTGGTAACTTCTCCCGTCAAGATATAAAACAAGTACTTTTCTCTCTAAATCACTTAACAGTTCTCCCATTTTCATTTCAATATCATCAAATTCTTCCTGATTGATAATCATTTCTTCAGGATTTAAAGTTTTTGCTCCTGAAATGACATCAAGCAGCGTTCGGTCTGATTCTTCATCAAAAATCGGTTTATCTAATGAGACGTAGGAATTCAAAGGAATGTGTTTCTGGCGAGTAGCTGTCTTTATTGCGGTAATAATTTGGCGGGTAATACATAATTCTGCGAAAGCTTTGAATGAGGTAAGCTTGTCCTCTTTAAAGTCGCGAATAGACTTATAGAGGCCTATCATTCCTTCCTGAATAATATCCTCTCTGTCCGCTCCTATCAAAAAATAAGATCTTGCTTTTGCTCGAACAAAGTTTCGGTACTTCGTAATCAAGTAATCTAACGCATCACTGTCCCCAACATGAACCTTTTCAATGACCTGCTCGTCCTCCAACTGGCAAAACTGCTCTTTGTTGAATTTTCCCTTGTTGTTCTGTAGATTCACTCCGATCCCCCCGGCGCACGTAGATAGAAATATTATACAGTATTGGGCAAAAAAGCGTCAACTTAATCTAAGTCCCCTCGCCTCCACTTTTCAAACGTTTTCAAAACCTCTTCCGATAAAGCAATTTTACCCGCCGGCTTTTCGGAAGTGATTTTTCTGACCCGTCTCTGTATTCGCCTTTCGATCGCTTCAACCTCTCTCAAAAGCTCCCGGGCCGATTTTCGCAATGCTCCCTGTCCGAAAATCGCCCACTGCTCAGTGTAGTCAGAGGTCGCAACATGAATCTGAGTTGCAATATTATTCAAAGCCTGAGCAAGCTTTTCTATCCGCTCATCAGCCGTCTCATTTTCTTTTGTAAAAATCACTTCAACTCTGTGATTGGTCTGTTTTTTCTCAAGCCCTTTTACGAGATGCGCGTCAAAAACAACAATAACCCTGTTTCCTGTATACGATTGATATTCCGCCATTTTCTGAATCAGTACGTTTCTCGCCTCTTCAAAACTGTTCGCTTTTAAATCCTTCAGCTGCGGCCAAGCTCCAATCATGTTGTATCCGTCTACTAACAGGATATCCATGGGTCTTTATTCTCCCAGAGGGTTTCGCTTCCGGTATACTTCATACATCAAAAGACCTGCCGCGACTGATGCATTCAGTGAAGTTACCTTCCCGGCCATCGGGAGTTTAATGAGAAAATCACACTTTTCTTTCACAAGGCGGCCCATCCCTTTTCCTTCACTTCCGATAACTAATGCCAAAGGCATATTGCCGTCCATATTGCGGTAGTCCTCGCTTGCTGATGCATCCGTTCCGACAACCCAGATACCCCGCTCTTTCATTTCTTCTAACGTCCGCGCCAAATTGGTGACTTTTACTACAGGAATGTGCTCAATTGCCCCTGTTGAAGCTTTGGCCACTGTTGTTGTCAGACCGACAGCTCTCCGTTTGGGAATCACGATGCCATGGGCGCCGACCGCATCCGCTGTTCTCATAATCGAACCAAGATTATGAGGATCTTCAAGCTCGTCCAAAATGAGGAAGAAAGGCTGTTCATTTCTTTCTTCAGCCGCTTTGTATAAATCATCCAGTTCCGCATATTCATAAGCGGCAACCTGTGCCACTACGCCTTGATGCTGCCCTGTCACCATTTGATCGAGTTTTTTTCTCGGGACATATTGAATCGTGATTCCCTGCTTTTTCGCAAGCTCAATCACCTGCTGTGCTTGTCCCTTTACGGTGTTTTCCGCCATCCACAGCTTATACAGCTTACGATCTGATTTTAAC
Source organism: Bacillus sp. MSP13 (assembly GCF_000815295.1). Taxonomy (NCBI): domain Bacteria; kingdom Bacillati; phylum Bacillota; class Bacilli; order Caryophanales; family Bacillaceae; genus Bacillus; species Bacillus sp. MSP13. Next base: position 14,119 of record NZ_JXAQ01000016.1, on the reverse strand, counting down.
GTTTCGATCACTGCATTTTTCCCTATGACGTAATCATGTTGCTGACTCATTTGTTTTCCTCCCTGACGTCCCGAATTGTATAGCTTCGGCAACGAGCTGACTAAGTCTTTCTTCTTTTTTCTCCAGAAAGAGGTAACCCAGCAGCGCTTCAAATGCTGTACTGTAGCGATACGTCTGAACATCTGTATTTTTAGGTGTCGTTCCAGACTTAGCATTTCTGCCCCTTTTCAGCACCGCTTCCTCTTCTTCCGTAAAAAATGATTGATCCTGCAGAAAGAATAGGATTTCAGCCTGTGACTTTGCCGAAACAATCCGGCTTGATTTCTTATGAAGATCATTTGGTTTCGTAAAGCCCTGCTTAAGCAGGTGATGCCTGACATACACTTCAAATATGGCATCACCTATATAAGCAAGCGCAAGACCGTTGAGCTGCTTAGAATCTTTTACCGTCTCAAAATCAAGCATCCGACTATTCTCCCCGTTTCCAGCGAGTGCCTTGAGCCGTATCTTCAAGAATGATATTCATGCTTTTCAGCTGGTCGCGGATCTGATCTGATAATGCAAAATCGCGGTTCCGGCGCGCTTCATTTCTTTTTTCAATTAAGTCTTCAATCTCTTGATCAAGCAGTTCCTGCTCACCCAATGAAAAGCCGAGGACAGCAACAATGCGGTCAAACATCTCAACAAATGCTGTAATCACATGGTCAGCCGTATGATCTTTCTGAAGATAATAATTAGCATGCTTCGCCAAGTCGAATAAAACAGAAATGGCATTCGCCGTATTAAAATCATCATCCATCGCTTCTTCGAATGCTTTGCGGTGGTCCTCTACTTTCTCAAGCCATTGATCGTCATCTTCCGTTAAATTCGTACTGCTGTTCAGACGGTGCTTCAGGTTGCTGTACGCTGTTTTTAATCGGTTGAACGCACTTTTTGTATTCTCTAAAAGCTCTTCTGAATAGTTAATCGGATGGCGATAATGAACAGAAAGCATAAAAAATCTCAGAAGCTTCGGATCATGCTGTTTAATGATGTCATGCACAAGCACAAAGTTGCCTAGTGATTTTGACATTTTTTCATTATCAATATTGATATAGCCATTATGAAGCCAGTACTTCGCAAATGTTTTGCCTGTCAGTGCCTCAGATTGCGCGATTTCGTTTTCATGGTGTGGAAATGTTAAATCCTGACCACCCGCATGAATATCAATTTGGTCACCCAGATACTTTTTCACCATCGCTGAGCATTCAATATGCCAGCCCGGACGCCCTTTTCCCCAAGGGCTTTCCCAAGAGATTTCTCCGTCTTTTGCCGCTTTCCACAGCGCGAAATCAAGAGCATCTTCTTTTTTCTCGCCGACCCGGATGCGTGCACCTGATCTCAGTTCATCAATTGATTGCTGAGAAAGCTTTCCGTACCCTTCAAATGCTCGTGTTTTGAAATAAACGTCACCTTCTGATTCATAAGCGTAGCCCTTTTTCACGAGCTGATCTACGAATTCGATAATCGCATCCATATTTTCCATCACTCGCGGATGAAGGTCGGCTTTACGGCATCCGAGCGCACCTACATCTTCAAAGTACGCTTTAATAAAACGCTCTGAAATGGCAGGTACATCGTCACCAAGTTCATTCGCCGCTTTAATTAATTTATCGTCTACGTCTGTAAAGTTAGAAACATACTGCACATCATATCCTTTATATTCCAGATAGTTTCGAACTGTATCATAAACAATAGCAGGACGCGCGTTCCCGATGTGAATGTAATTGTAAACCGTCGGACCGCACACGTACATTTTCACTTTTCCCTCTTCAAGAGGAACAAACGTTTCCTTCTGTCTAGTCAATGTATTATAAAGAGTGATTGTCATTTTTGATTGATCCTTTCTTTTCTGTCTTCAATTTCTGCCTTCAGCTCTAAAATCTGCTCTTCCAAAAATTTAAATCGATCAGCAACCGGATCGGGTAAATCCTGATGGTTCAAATCGCGTCTTACTTTCTTGCCATTTTGTACAACGACCCGTCCAGGGATGCCGACAACTGTTGAAAAATCAGGAACATCATGCAGCACTACTGAACCGGCACCAATTTTTGAGCCTTCACCGACAGTAATTGAACCAAGCACTTTAGCACCTGTGGCTATCAATGCGTCATCTTTAATCGTTGGGTGTCTTTTTCCCTTTTCTTTCCCCGTCCCCCCGAGGGTAACCCCCTGAAAAACGGTGACGTTATTGCCGATTTCACATGTCTCCCCAATGACAACTCCCATACCGTGATCTATGAAAAATTTTCTCCCAATTGTAGCGCCGGGATGGATTTCGATCCCGGTAAAAAATCGGCTTACTTGAGATATTAGGCGTGCAAGGAAATAAAATTTTCGTTTATATAAAGCATGTGCAATCCGATGCGCCCATATAGCATGTAAACCGGAATAAGTTAAAATCACTTCAAAATAGCTTCTTGCTGCAGGATCTTGATCGAACACTGTATCAATGTCTTCTTTGAGCATTTTAAAAAACACATGCTTCCCCCCGTTTCTCTGTCTGATTCCCTCTATCGCCAATAAAAAAAGCGCCTCTGCATGTAAACATGACAGAGACGCTTTAACCGCGCGGTTCCACTCTGTTTGAAAAGCAGACTCCTGCTCTCCCAACTTCAGCCTGTAACGGCGGCGGCCGCCTTTGAATACTGATTTCAAAAAATGTTCTTCAAAGGTCTTAAGGGCGCACTTCTAAAACCCGGCTCATGGATCTCTCTCAGCCAATGAAGATCCTTTCTGTAATGGCCTAAAGCTTTATACTCTTCCCTGTCAACAATCATCTATTTAGATGTTTTTTAAACGCTGAATCGCGATCTCTTTTCCGATCAATTCAATGGATTGCGGCAGTTCCGGACCGTGAGTCTGACCCGTTACAGCAACACGGATCGGCATAAACAGTTTTTTACCTTTATGGCCAGTTTCTTTCTGCACTGCTTTGATCGATGCTTTAATGTTATCCGGAGTGAACTCCTCAAGCTCTTCAAGCTTCGCAGCGAATGTGCTGAGCACCTCAGGAACCTGTTCCTCTTCCAGAACAGCTTTTGCTTCTTGATTATACTCGATCTTATCAGTAAAGAACAAATCAGTCAGCTCAACAATTTCCGCTCCGTAGCTTAATTGCTCATGATAAAGTGAAATCAGTTTGCGAACCCATTCTTGTTCTTCAGCAGAAAGCTCAGCGCCGACTTTTCCGGCCTTTTGTAAATGTGGAAGCGTCAATTCAACAACCTGATCAAGACCCAGTTTCTTCACGTATTGGTTGTTAACCCATTTTAGCTTATGCATATCAAACAAAGCTGGTGATTTAGATAAACGGTTTACATCAAAAATGTCAATAAACTGTTCTTTTGTGAATAGCTCTTCTTCTCCAACCGGTGACCAGCCAAGCAGGCCGATAAAGTTGAACAGCGCTTCTGGCAAGTAGCCAAGCTCTTTATACTGTTCGATGAATTGAATAATAGACTCATCGCGTTTGCTGAGCTTTTTACGGCTTTCATTTACGATTAGCGTCATGTGTCCGAACTGAGGTATATCCCATCCGAATGCTTGATAGATCATAATCTGTTTCGGTGTGTTAGAAATATGATCCTCACCGCGCAGCACGTGTGTCATTTTCATTAAGTAGTCATCAATCGCTACCGCGAAGTTATAGGTTGGTGTTCCGTCCTTTTTAACAATAACAAAGTCGCCGATGCCATCTGTCTCGAAAGTAATTTCGCTCTTTACGATATCGTTGAAGGCGATGATTTTTCCTTCCGGCACGCGGAAACGAATACTTGGCTTTCTGCCTTCAGCGATAAATGTATCCTGTTCTTCCTGAGTCAGGTTTCTGTGTTTTCCGGAATAACGCGGCATTTCTCCGCGGGCAATCTGTTCTTCTCGTTCTTTTTCAAGCTCTTCTTCCGTACAGTAACATTTATAAGCAAGCCCTTTTTCAAGAAGCTCTTCATAGTACACTTTATAGATATCGTTACGTTCTGACTGACGATATGGACCGTATTCACCGCCGACATCGACACTCTCATCCCAGTCAATACCGAGCCATTTCAGATAATTCAGCTGGCTTTGTTCTCCGCCCTCAATATTGCGCTTTTTATCAGTGTCCTCAACACGAATAATAAACTTACCACCTTGATTGCGGGCAAATAAATAATTAAAAAGCGCCGTTCTGGCATTTCCAATATGCAAATGTCCTGTTGGACTCGGTGCATAACGGACGCGTACTTCGTTTCCCATTTTCAAATACTTCCTTTCATGTCATGTATGGCCTCTGGCTAAATGTATGAATCTATTCTACCACCAAATAGACCCGGCATCAAAGCAAGTTAGCCTTTTTGTATCAGTACTGTCGCTTGAGCCGCTATTCCTTCCGCTCGGCCTGTAAATCCAAGCTTTTCTGTCGTTGTTGCTTTTACATTCACTTGAGAAACGTCTGCTTCAAGGCCTTCAGCGATCCTTTTTCTCATATCTTCTATGTACGGCAGCATCTTCGGCTTTTGTGCAATAATGGTGCAGTCAATGTTTCCAAGAACATACCCCTTCTGTTTCACGATCCCCCAGACATGCTGAAGTAATTTGAAAGAGTCAGCGTCCTTGAACTCGGGATCAGTGTCAGGAAAATGCTTGCCGATGTCGCCTTCTCCAACAGCTCCGAGGCAGGCATCAGCAACGGTATGCAGCAAGACATCTGCGTCAGAATGGCCGAGCAGCCCTTTTTCATATGGGATTTCGATTCCGCCAATTATCAGAGGACGGTCCGCCACTAATTGATGCACATCAAATCCTTGTCCGATTCTAAACATATTTATTCCCACTTTCTGATTCCATGATCGCTTCAGCTGACGTCAAGTCGTCTGGCGTCGTCAACTTAATATTTGTATAGCTGCCTTCTACAACACGGACCGAACCGCCTTCCATCTCTTCAACGAGGCTGGCGTCATCCGTCCCTAAAAATCCCTTGTGTTCGGCCTCAGCATGCGCCTTCATCAATAAAGAAAGACGAAAAGCTTGTGGAGTTTGGACAGCCCACAAGCTTGAACGTTCAATCGTCTCTCTGACTTGTAAATCTTGAACGCGTTTAATCGTATCTTTTACCGGAACAGCAAGGATGGCCGCTCCTGCCTGTACCGCTTCAGCGATCAGTTCGTCAATTTGTTCATGCTTTATAAAAGGCCGGGCGCCGTCGTGAACGAGGACTATCTTTTCTTGTTTCACGGCTTTCAGCCCCTTATAAACACTGTGCTGACGCTCATCTCCGCCTGCAACAAGCTCAATAGCGGTTTGAAACGGATAATTGGTCAGCAATTGCTCAAAATCCTCCCGCTCCCGCTCGTTAATCACCAAAATGATTTTTTCGCATGGCCGGTGGCTGTCAAACACCCTTAACGTGTGTATGATCACAGGGTCTCCTTTCAGCTCAATGAACAGTTTATTTCTCCCTGCCTTCATCCGTTTTCCCTGTCCGGCCGCAAGAATCACCACATCATAACTCATTGTTTTTTCTCCCTTTACAGCGCCTTCTCCAACAGCTTGGGCTTGGCAAAAATCATTCGTCCCGCTGCTGTCTGCAACACACTTGTAACGAGTACATCAATATGCTTGCCGATATAATTGCGTCCTTCTTCAACGACAATCATCGTACCGTCATCCAAGTAGGCAACTCCCTGATTATGCTCTTTCCCGTCCTTAATGACCTGAACATTCATTTCCTCGCCAGGAAGCACGACAGGCTTGACCGCATTGGCAAGGTCATTAATGTTTAATACCGCTACCTTCTGAAGCTCGCATACTTTATTTAAATTAAAATCATTCGTCACGACGACCCCGGATGTCAGCTTAGCGAGTTTGACGAGCTTGCTGTCAACCTCTTGTATATCTTCAAAGTCGCCTTCATAAATTTCAACTTCAATGTCTAATTCTTTCTGAATGCGGTTCAGGATATCAAGACCGCGGCGTCCTCTGTTCCGTTTTAGAACATCTGAAGAATCAGCAATATGCTGTAATTCCTCAAGGACAAACTGCGGAATCACAATAATTCCCTCTAAAAACCCAGTCTGACAAATATCCGCAATTCTCCCATCAATAATAACACTTGTGTCCAAAATTTTCAGCTTCTTGTCCTGAACCTCATGTTCTTCATCTGCTGTTCCTTTTTTCTTTTGCATTCTGGCGGAAATGGAAAACAGGCTGATCAATTCATCCTTCTTCTTAAAGCCCACCTGGAAGCCTAGATACCCGAGGAAGAAAGCCAAAAACACAGGGATGATTGTACTGAATATGCGGTAAGGTATATTGTCTAAAGGGATAACATTTACGATAAGATAAGCGATTATAAGTCCAAAAACCAGGCCAAGGCTTCCAAACAACAAATCTGGAACCGGCGCCTTTAACAATGAATCCTCTACCCACTTCATCCAGTTCACAACATAATCTGTACCCCATATACTGATGAGAAAAAAGATAATTGCTCCTATTGCCGCAGACGTATATGCGTTTGTTATTAAAGGTATGTCCTGTATACTTAACAGTACAAACAATTCAGGTATTAAAAATATACCAACAACGCCGCCGAAAATAATGAAGAACGCCTGAACTATTCGTTTTAACATACCCCCACCTCCTTTTTAACATTTTATTTTCACAAGGCTTTATGCATCCTACGAATATCAGAATAAACAAAAACCAACAGTAATATACCCGTATTCATAAGGTTTTAACCGAAATCACAGCTGTCTGTCTAAATAATGCTTCTCTTGCAGCCGTTTTAATCCTTTTTTAATCTTTTGGGCTCGTACTTCACCGATTCCCTCTACTTCATCTAATTCTTCTGCACTCGCCTCAATAATCCTTGGGAGAACACCAAACGCTTCTACAACATTTTCAACAATCGGCATTGGAAGACGCGGAATTTTATTTAACAGCCTGTATCCTCTAGCCAATACATAATCATCAAGATTTGTAGAAGCTGGATAGCCGAGGAGTTTATAAACAATGGAATCATCCAGCAGATCATAACTGGACATATCCTGCAGCTCTTTCAAGAGAACAAATGGATCTTTAATTTTTTCTTTCACATAATCCTTGATAAATAAAGCGGCCTCTTCTTCCATATCCGTAATCAATTCAATGACTTGCAGTTTGATCAAATGGCCTTCTGTTCCCAGCTCTTTGATATACATGTTGATTTCATTTTTGATTCGCAGCACCATTTCATAACGATGCATGACAGACAAGACATCACTGAAGGTAACAAGCTCCTCAAATTCCAATGCATTCAGTGCGTTTATCGTTTTGTCGAGGATTGTCTTATACTTTTCAAGTGTTTGTATTGCTTGGTTCGCTTTGGTTAAAATAAATCCTATGTCTTTTAATGTATACTTCATGTTTTCCTGATATAAGGTTATAACATTTCTTCTTTCAGAAATGGCGATCACGAGACAGCCGGTTTGCTTAGCTACTCTTTCGGCAGTACGGTGCCGCATTCCTGTTTCTGACGAAGAAATTGTGGCATCAGGCATTAGCTGTGTATTGGCATAAAGGATTTTTTGCCCGGAATCACTTAAAATGATCGCTCCATCCATTTTAGCCAGCTCATATAAGTGAGCAGGAGAAAAAGCCGTGTTTATGTGAAAACCGCCGTCCACCACTTCTTTTACTTTATCATTATATCCAACAACAATCAGACCGCCTGTATTTGCCCTCAAAACGTTTTCCATACCCGCTCTGAGCGGTGTACCCGGAGCAACAAACTGCAATATAGATGACAGGTCTAACTCTTGTTTCGCCCCTTTTTTCTCTTTTTCCATCTATGATCCTCCTAATGAAGTACGAAGCGCCTCTGCAACATTTGCTACTCCGATAACCTCAATCCCTTTTGGTTTTGTCCAGCCTTCCAGATTTGCCGCGGGTATGATCATGCGTTTGAAACCAAGCTTAGCCGCTTCTTTCACACGCTGTTCAATTCTAGAAACCCGCCGGACTTCTCCGGTTAATCCCACTTCACCTATAAAACAATCAGCAGGATTTGGGGGTGTGTCTCTAAAACTGGACGCGATGCTGATCGCAATGGCAAGATCAATTGCCGGTTCATCAAGCTTTACGCCGCCAGCTACTTTCAAATAGGCATCCTGATTTTGCAGCAGCAGCCCAACTCTTTTTTCTAACACAGCCATTAACAGCGAAACCCTGTTATGGTCTATACCCGTTGCCATACGCCGCGGATTTCCAAAACTTGTCGGCGAGATGAGCGCCTGAATTTCAACGAGAATCGGCCTCGTGCCTTCCATAGAGGCAGTTATGCTAGAGCCAGCAGATCCTGCTGAGCGTTCTTCCAAGAAAATTTCTGAAGGGTTCAAAACCTCGGTGAGTCCCTCTTCACGCATTTCGAAAATACCCATTTCGTTTGTAGAACCAAAACGGTTTTTTACTGCTCTCAATATACGAAAAGTATGGTGACGTTCTCCTTCAAAGTATAAAACAGTGTCAACCATATGCTCCAGCAATCTCGGCCCTGCAATAGACCCTTCTTTTGTTACGTGTCCTACGATAAAGATCGGAATGCCTTTTGTTTTGGCAATTTTCATCAGCTCAGCCGTACACTCTCTGACCTGTGACACACTGCCGGGAGCCGATGTGATATCGCTTTGGTAAACCGTTTGAATAGAGTCAACAACGACAAACGCTGGATTCATCTCTTCTATAGCAGACGAAATATACTCCATATCGGTTTCAGATAAAACATGCAGCGACGGATTATTAATGCCGAGACGATCTGCTCTCAGTTTCGTTTGTTTAACCGATTCTTCTCCCGAAATGTACAACACACTGTTCGATGAATCTGATAATTCAGCTGAAACTTGCAGTAACAACGTGGACTTTCCGATACCGGGATCACCGCCGATTAACACGAGTGAGCCTTTAACGACCCCCCCGCCGAGCACCCTGTTAAATTCGCCAAGCTGGGTTTTAACACGGGGTTCTTCTGATGTTTCGATTGTTGTAATAGGTGAAGGTTTCTGTACAGTTTGAACAGAATGAGAAAAAGCCGCTCTTCGATTGGCAGGTGCCTTTTTCATCATTTCTTCCACCATTGTATTCCAAGCACCGCAGCCCGGACATTTCCCCATCCATTTTGGAGACTCGTAACCGCAGGATTGGCAGATGAATTTCGATTTTGTTTTAGCCATATATAGTGTAAGACCTCTCCCTTGTTCTATTTCATGATATGAAAGTGAGGCATACACTTACATGCTGTATGCCTCATTTTCGTCTTCTATATTAATTCGTTTTAGCAGTCGTTTTTACGACAAATTCGCCGTCTTCTACATCGAGAACGATGTGCTGTCCTTTATGAATATTTCCTCTTAGGAGTTCTTCAGATAAACGGTCCTCGACATGTTTTTGGATAGCTCTTCTTAACGGACGGGCACCGTATTCCAGATCAACACCCTCTTCCGCTACTTTTGCTTTTGCAGCATCTGTCAATTCGATAGAAAGGTCCTGCTCTTTCAAGCGTTTCGTCAATTGATCAGACATTAATGAAACGATTTCAGTCAGGTGTTTTTTCTCAAGTGAATGGAAGACGATGATTTCATCAATCCGGTTGATAAACTCCGGTCTGAACGCGCGTTTCAGTTCACCCATCACTTTATCTTTCATGTCTTTATGATTTTGCGTCTCATCCTGAACATTGAAGCCGACATATTTATTGCGTTTCAGCTCACTTGCCCCGACGTTTGACGTCATAATCAGGATCGTGTTGCGGAAATCGACTGTACGTCCTTTAGAATCCGTCAATCGCCCATCTTCAAGAACTTGCAGCAGAATATTGAAGACATCAGGGTGTGCTTTTTCAATCTCATCAAGAAGCACGACAGAGTAAGGTTTTCTTCTGACTTTCTCTGTTAATTGGCCGCCTTCATCATATCCCACATATCCTGGAGGTGAACCGACAAGTCTTGAAGTAGAGTGTTTTTCCATGTATTCCGACATATCAATTCTGATCATGGCTTCTTCATCACCGAAAATAGATTCAGCAAGTGCTCGCGCAAGCTCTGTTTTCCCCACACCTGTAGGGCCTAAGAAAACGAATGAGCCGATTGGGCGTTTAGGGTCTTTTAACCCTGCTCTTGCGCGTCTGACTGCTTTTGCAACGGCGACAACCGCTTCATCCTGGCCGATGACACGGGAGTGAAGGATGCTCTCCATATTGAGAAGCTTATCGGTTTCCGTTTGGGCGATTTTAGATACAGGCACCCCAGTCCAGCTGGCTACAACCATCGCAATATCATCAACAGTAACCTCTGAGTTTTCCTGCCCTTGCTTCTCTTTCCATGATTTTTTCGTATCCTCTACTTGCTCGCGCAAGCGCTGCTCAGTATCACGCAAGGAAGCCGCTTTTTCAAACTCTTGGCTTTGGACGGCCGCATCCTTCTCTTTACGAACCTCATCAAGCTTCTGTTCAAGCTCTTTTAAGTTAGGAGGTGTTGTAAATGAGCGGAGTCTAACCTTTGAGCCCGCTTCGTCAATCAAGTCAATTGCTTTATCTGGAAGGAAGCGGTCAGAAATATATCTGTCAGAAAGCTTAACCGCAGCTTCAATGGCTTCATCAGTGATAGAAACGCGGTGGTGGGCTTCATATCTGTCACGCAGACCTTGTAAAATTTGAATACTTTCATCTGCAGATGGCTGATCAACCTGGATCGGCTGAAAACGGCGTTCCAATGCTGCATCTTTTTCAATATATTTACGGTACTCATCAAGAGTCGTCGCTCCGATACATTGAAGTTCGCCGCGAGCAAGTGAAGGTTTTAAAATGTTAGACGCATCAATGGCACCCTCTGCTCCACCCGCTCCGATTAAGGTATGGAGTTCATCGATGAATAAAATGATGTTTCCTGCCTGGCGAATTTCATCCATGACTTTCTTCAGGCGATCCTCAAATTCACCGCGATATTTAGTGCCGGCAACAACTGTTCCCATGTCTAATGTCATCACACGTTTATCACGTAAGATTTCTGGAACCTCGTTATTAATAATTTGCTGTGCCAACCCTTCCGCGATTGCCGTTTTACCTACACCTGGCTCACCAATGAGTACAGGGTTGTTTTTCGTTCTGCGGCTTAACACTTCGATCACACGCTGAATTTCCTTGCTTCTGCCGATTACAGGATCTAGGCTGTCTTCCTTCGCAATAGCAGTTAAGTCCCTTGCCAAGCTGTCAAGCGTAGGCGTATTCGCATTGCTGTTTGTTCCTGTCGCTGATGATCCTGTTTCATTGCTTCCAAGAAGCTGGAGGACTTGCTGTCTTGCTTTATTTAAGCTGACACCAAGATTATTCAGAACTCTTGCAGCAACACCTTCTCCTTCGCGAATCAGCCCAAGAAGAATATGTTCTGTTCCAACATAAGAATGACCGAGTTTTCTTGCCTCATCCATTGAAAGCTCAATGACTTTCTTAGCCCTAGGAGTGTAATGAATCGTTTGGGACATTTCCTGTCCGCGACCGATCAAACTTTCAACTTCTTTTTGAATTTTATCTGAACCAAGTCCAAGTGCTTCTAGAGCTTTAGCAGCAATCCCTTCTCCTTCTCGTACCAGTCCTAATAAAATATGCTCAGTGCCAATGTTATTATGACCTAATCGAAGTGCTTCTTCCTGTGCAAGCGCCAATACTTTTTGAGCTCGTTCTGTAAATCTTCCAAACATCATATCGATTCATCCTCCTGTCTTTTCCCGTTCATTTCTAAGTGAAGCCGTTCTCTGATGAGAGCTGCTCTTCGAATGTCCCTTTCATTTGGACGCAAAGCGCCTCCCGAATACTGCTGTAAAAATCCTGGCTGTGTCAAAATCATTAGTTCATTAAGTATGTTGCTTGAAAGTCCTTTAATAATGCCTAGATCTATGCCTAATCGGACATCTGAAAGGCACTTTGCAGTCTCTTTCGTTTCTATCATCCGGCAATTGGACAAGACCCCGTAAGAACGATACACACGATCCTCAAGTTCAATCTTAGAGGTTTGATAAAGGGCTTCTCGGGCAGAACGTTCTTGTTCAATCAGCTGTGCAGCAACACTGTTAAGGTCATCTACAATATCCTGCTCTGACTTACCAAGCGTGATCTGATTTGAAATTTGAAAGATATTCCCTACTGCTTCGCTGCCTTCCCCATAAATTCCTCTAACAACTAAGCCTAATTGATTTATTGCCGGTATAATTCGATTTATTTGCCTAGTCAAAACCAATGCCGGCAGATGCATCATGACTGAAGCCCTTAAACCCGTACCTACATTTGTAGGACAGCTGGTTAAGTACCCTCTTTGTTCATTAAATGCATAATCAACTTTCTCTTCAATCCAGTCGTCAACCTGGTTTGCGGCTTTCATCGCTTCTAATAGCTGAAAGCCGGGAAAAAGACACTGAATTCTAATATGGTCCTCTTCGTTTAACATGACGCTTACTTCCTCATTTTCAGAAAGCAAACAACCTCCAAATGGAGATTCTGTCAGGTTGGGGCTTATGAGATGTTTTTCAACAAGCACACGCTTTTCTAAAGGCTGTGCTTCATGCATTCTAATCAAAACGAATTTGCCGATTCCGGGAATTTCTTGTTCTGAAAACTGATCTTCAAACTGCTGTATGATGGATGAGGCCTCTTCATTGGAATACCGCGTAGGGAACCGTATATGTTCAAAGTTCCTTGCTAAACGTATGCGGCTGCTGAGTACAATGTCACTTTCAGGTCCTTTCTGCTTCATCCAACTGCTCAGTGCGTCCTGAATAAAATGCTTTAGCGACATTACCCCTGTTCCTCCTCACTATCTGTACTCTTGAGTGATTGTTCTAATGAACGAATTTGATCTCTCACATGAGCTGCGTTTTCAAATTCTTCTTGATGTATTAAGGATTCTAATTCTTTTTTCAGCATGTCAATCTGCCGTCTGACATGAAGATTGCCTCCGATACGTGTCGGTATTTTTCCAGCATGAATGGTGTTTCCGCTGTGCACTTTACGTAAGATAGGTGTAATGTTGCTATGAAATGTTTTATAACATTCAGAGCATCCAAAACGGCCCGTTTTTCTAAATTGCTGAAAGGTCATTCCGCATTTTGGACAAGCAGAGATTTGTTCCGATTGACTGAACATTTGAGTTCCTGCTTTTTGGAACGAAGAATCCATGTTCAGCAAACCCGAAAGTAAATTATGAATAGAGAAACCGTGATTTGCACTTATACCATATGAATCACTATTTTCTTTGGCACAATGTTCACAAATATGAACTTCCTTTTTTTCTCCGTTATCAACCTTTGTAAAGTGAAAAGTGGCTGGTCTCTCGTGGCACTCTTGACAAATCAATCTTTTCACCTGCTTATTTTAATTTTAAAGAAGTCAGCATAGCCTTCATCATTCTCGCTCTTAATTCATCACGTTCAGGCAAGTCAATGTGTAAAACCGAGCGGTCCATCACGCTGACCATCATTTTTGCTTCTCTTTCTGAAATCACCTTGTCTTCTAATAGCCTTAAAATAATATCATCAGAGGCTGCTTGAGACAAATGGGTATTAATTTGAGAAATAATATTATTGATCAGGACAACTTCACTATTCATTTTAATCTTAATGATTCTGATATAACCGCCGCCCCCGCGTTTGCTCTCAACAATATATCCTCTCTCGCTTGTAAATCTGGTGTTGATGACATAATTTATTTGGGAAGGAACGCATTGAAATTTATCTGCAATTTCGCTTCGTTTAATCTCTAAAATTTCCTTGCCATTTTGATCTAACACGCGTTTTAAATATTGCTCAATGATGTCAGAAATATTATGTCCCACTCAACCCCCTCCTTTACTGACTTTGACTATATTTGACTTTAATCTTACTATAAGGCGTTTCTCGAGAATTTTCAACTTTCTCGCTCTATCCTTTATTATTTCCACTTTACCGGCCTATAAAACCTGATTGCCGTTTTAAAATTCAGGGTAAAGTTATTATATTATACAATCAAATCAAATTTTATGATACAACAAACCAGAATACAAAAAAGAGCAGCTCTGATGAGCTGCTCTTTTTCAATTACTTG
>NZ_JXAQ01000015.1:0-76959 GCF_000815295.1 Bacillus sp. MSP13 | reverse complement strand
ACCGTTAATACTGCGGTCTGCGTTCATTTCAAAACTCATGTCATTGTCACCTCCTTAAAATGATGATTTTTTGCTCCTAAAATTTATTAATTGACCTGTAATGTTGAATGAAAAAGTCTTGCATACTAGAAAAATAATCTTTGGCCAACATCAACATAAAAGCCAATACAATTAACCCAGAAATCATTAGCATATTTTTTGCAGACAAGATCCTCACCTCACAAGGCTAATAGTTGATCCCCTCTTGCTCACCAGTTGATCCGGCATATCCATGAAGAAGATTTTTAATTTTCCTCTAATCTCATATTCGATGGTTTCACCGTATGCCTTTTTAGATGTAGAGCTACTAACCACAGAATATCTGCCCCCATAATGTTTTTTCGAATAATCTTCTATACTTGCAGAGGCTTCTGCTGTCAACCCACCATGACTCTCAAGTTGCCCATCAACGTAGTTTTTAAAATCTGTTGTTTGAATACTTTGTGCACCAAAGATTACAAGAGCTAACAAGAAATAAACAATAAGCATAAATTGAACCTGGGAGGTAAATTCGCCAGCAGCATCTTCCATAGCCATTTTGAAATCACCCCTTTCATATGTTCATATTTTCAAATATTCATGTTGTTAGTAAATACATTAACGGCTACTCCTGCCATAAAACCAAACATCGGTAATACGTTTAGCATTGTGAGCTTAGTCGGGAACAGGTAAAAGCTCTTTTCTTTCATTTTCCGAATATCCCTAATTCCTCGCCTCATTTCGTTTCTTGCTCGCTCACTCAGTCCATCAATTACGGTCGAATCATATGAATGGTTTTTGAAATTGAACAAGGCCGTCATAAATGTTAATGACTCATCTGTGCCGCCTGCTGCTTCTTCTGCAAACTGAATAAATGGTCTCACTTCGTTTGGTTGCATCGTCATTTTAACGCTTAATCGGTGCAAATTATCTTTGAATTCTCCAGGTTCAAGACGATCCAGAACATTTTTAAAGGCTTCAAAAATAGAGTCATTTGGCCCTTTCAGGTATGTGACAACCAACCTTTGAAAAACAAACCATGAAAGTTGCTTTTCATAGAGTGAATCTTGAAATTCTTTTCTTTCCTTTCTATATTCATGCCTCCATGTGACAACAAAAAATAACAACGCCAGAAATGATAACCAAGGTGAAAGGATAATCGCTGGAAGAACTGCACCTAACATTGATATGATTGCATTCCTCAATCTTCGTTTTTGGAATGCAACAAACTCCTTTTCTCCAAACCCTGATTTCTCAACCATTTCGTATAAATCATGTTCGGCCACTAAGTGCCAAAAACCATGTTTTTTCATTGTGTTCACCTATTTCTTTTTTGATTTTCTCCAGCCTTTCATTTGTGTTACTTCATCATCAAGCATACGGTTCTGAAATGTATTGAAATGATAGGCTGCCAATCCAAGAAGAAGAAGGGAACTTGCCCATCCTATTGGATTATGAGCATAATAAAGTAAAAAGCCATTAAAACCCATAGCAAAGGTTAAAATGGCTATCACAGAGATATTATAAATACTTGTTATTTTATAGTGCTGTTTTGCTCTTTCTTTTGATTCCATTAAAATTGATGTTTCTTCCAATACTTCATTATGCCATGCCGCAAGTTCCTTTATTTTTTCTATATCATTTCTACCATGTGTGATTGCAGTAATTAACATGTCAATAAACAAGCCAAAAACAAAGTCATTTGAATATTTGTCACGCATTTCTTCAAATGCTTGCTTTTTTCCAGCTTCATTTGCTTTCATCAACCTTGCAATAAGTGTGTCTAAGTCTTTCTTGAATTCCCCATCGGAGATATCTTTATGAGCACACCATTTTAATGCTGTTATCACTGTCTCTTCTGGGTTTACAAGCAATTCAGTCATATTGTTAATAAATCTATTACGCTGAATCCTCGCATGTTGTGTATAAAATCTTTGAACACTATTTCTCATTAGAACTACATAACCATATGTAGAAGCTAGTATTCCTCCAAGAATGGCCAACCACCAATAATAAAACAAGGCCATAACAACCGAAAAGCCTAAAACAAAAGGTACGACAAGAGCCGTAAATATTTCCTTTTTGGCAAGTGGATCTCCATAGGCTTTTCTATATGCATTCATTTCGTCAATGGTCATGACCTTTTTTTGATATCCTAACACCCCCTATGCCTCCTTTGGCAATCCAGTATAATCAACTCTGAATTTCTTCAATTTTTTCAAGAACTCAGCAGGTAATGTTCCATGCTCAATAACAAACCCGTCACCATCATAATCTTGTCTAAAAATTGTTGAAGCACTATGGTCGCTGTTAAAAGCAACAACCTCATTCAAATAACGTATTTCCTTTCCATTTCCAACTGGGATTTTCTCAATATGAAAACCAAAGTCTACATATCTGTAGATATTGTCGAGAAACATTTTGTCGTCAACGTTGTAACCTTCTTTAGCCATTCCCAATAGTCTTTGCGGCTGTGCCCGTGCATCAACTGAGTGTAGAGTCGTTGCAATTTTGTGACCTGTTAATATCCCATTAACCATTTGGTACACTTCACGTCCAACAACCTCAGCAACCATAACCCACACAGGATGACTTCGTAATGCAGCATGTGATATCAATTTTTCTATACTGGTTACTTCATTGGCAACCCAATAGAAAATATCTCTTTCTGGGAAGGTTTCTTTTATATAAATGTCCTTGTTTGTTTCAATAAACGCTATACGTTCATTCTCTCTAATATAATTGATAAATAACTTTTGAAACTCTGTTTTTCCAGTTCCGGTTTCACCAGAAATCAATATGTTCGATCTTGTTTTGGCAGCTGCTTTTATAAAATCCAACATATGTAACGGAGCAAATGATGCAAAGTTTTCCTCGTTAAGTGCCATGCCCGGTCTCGACACCCTAATAGCAAATGTCGTGCCATCAACTGCCACACTATTATGGACAGCATTCAACCTCATGCGATCCTTACTTGTATTTAGGATGTTTCTCTTTGCTGTTAATTCCGTACCCGTGCTGGATGAAAATTTGGATACCGTTTTGATTGCTTCATCTTCTTCAAAGGGTAGAGAATACTTTTTAATATCGTTTCCCTGCACCCACAGTTGATTACCATCAAATCCAATATCAGTTACTCTCTCATCGGATTTTAATTGCTCAATCAACCCCATACCGACAAGCTCTCTAATGGCATAGTCCACCTTTTCAGGTGTATCTAACACATCAGAAAACAATTCTTTGACAACAATTTTAAGTGCTTCTTTTGAATCTTCTTTGATAAAAGCCTGATGAAAAAGTTCCGCATGATCTTCTGTCAGGATTTTATTAATTTGATCGAGTGTTTCTTTAGTAATCGGTTCTTTTAAAAGTATTGACATTTTAATCCTCCTTCAGCTATAGACTACTCATTCCTCAAAATCAGTTACAAACGTTATTTCATATGGAGAATCCTGATCATCTTTAATCTTTATTTTGATAGCCTTATAAAAACCTTCAGGCGTTTTAAGATAGTTAAAGGAATAGTTTTTGACTTTGAAATTTTGGTCTTTATTAAAAAGTGTCTTAAATTCTTTTTCGAATTCTGATTCCACAAAAGCGACTTTCTTTTCATCAACACGTATACTCTTATCAACGTTTTTGTTAATCGCAACCTGTGCAGCTTCTTTCATTTCTTTTGATAAGTCGTTATAGCGATAACTCTGCATCGTTTGATATACGCCATATGCAATTAAAATGAACCCTAAAACAATTAGGGTCATCCATTTCGGGAAGTGTCTCATTTAAAGCCCCTTTCCAACCACTAGTCAAATCACAAAAATTTATACAACAGCAGTCCAACAGTAAACATACCTGAGATTACACTGTAAAGAGTAAAAAGAGTTTTGTCTTTTTTGGTCTTGGCATATTTGATTCTAGTGACAAGAGCAGTAATAAACAGGATAGGGACAGCAATAATAAAGACCATAAAATATTGTGAAACTAAGCTAAACATTATAATTCCTCCTAAAGTAAAAAGAGCCTTAATTAAAAGGCTCTTTTTCATTTTCTTTAATATAATTTTTAATTAAAGGCTGTGTTTTAATAAATGGCTGCGTTTCATGAACCCCATAGTAATAGGATTCTAACGTAAAAGGTAATGTTACTTTTCTTTCTTCTATTAAGTATTTAATTGCTTCCTCCCAGGTAAGACACTCATAGTCTTCAGGTCTAAGCATCAGCTTCGATTCGTCTCTGCATACTCTAAATTGATATTTGTCTGTTTCTTCTTTGTTTATTGTCAAGGTTTCTCCTTTCATTATCAGCTTATCATCATAAAGATAACCTATATGAAAAGAGCCACTATTCCCTATTTTTTCTG
Organism: Bacillus sp. MSP13; assembly: GCF_000815295.1. Classification (NCBI taxonomy): domain Bacteria; kingdom Bacillati; phylum Bacillota; class Bacilli; order Caryophanales; family Bacillaceae; genus Bacillus; species Bacillus sp. MSP13. Next base: position 72,581 of record NZ_JXAQ01000015.1, on the reverse strand, counting down.
CTTTCTTTTTTGTTACAGAAGATGAAACTAATATTTGCATTTCAAATCCGCCATCGTGCAACCCAATTGTAGTAAAATACTTGCCCACCAAATCCCCCCTTTATCAAATTTTCTTATGAACTTTTTCTTCAATCTCAAAAGCTTGATTAGAAGAAAAGAACCCGTTATTGCAGGTTCTGATTATTTTATCGTTAATTATTTGATCGTTTCTAAAATCAAAAGAGAAAAGAATCATTTTCACAATCGTATAAATTAAAGCCATTGAATACCACATGTTAAATATAACATCATATTCTGTGCCTGCTTGATCAAACAAATATGAAACATACGGAATAGGATAGTTTTCTTTATGCAATACAGCAAGTAATCCAAGCCCTATATACAATCGAATTAAATTCACTATCCAATTAACAACTGGTCTAGTATAGTTGAATATTGCATTTTTAAGGGAATACTTCTTATTGAAGTATTCCCTTTCTGTTTCCTTAATCTTTTGAAATTCTCTTCCTGCCTCAGTATAAAGATATTTAGGGTAAAACAATCTTTGATAAAGGTTTTTTCTGAGCAGCATTTCAGGTTTTTCAATCACCCCTGTTTCTTGTAATATCTTTTCACATTCTTTCCAAGCATAATTATTTCTTGCAAGATTGGTGATATAAGAATCAAAGAACAAAATCGACCTTTTGATAACCATGCTTTTTTGAGCAATTCTAAACAAAGCATAGCATCTTGCTAAACGGACAGCTTTAGTAAAATCTGACTCATCTGTGAATTTCGGCACAGTGATTGTTCCAAATAACTTCTTTTCGCATTCATAGAGGGCTAATTGAAACTGTTCACAAGGATGTTGAACTGAAGAAACAAACTTTTCTTCAACAATGACCCCTTCACTTTTGACATAGTTTAATACCTTTTCATAAGGAGTCATCAACCTCATCCCTTACTTTTGATATTTCTAACCCTTTTAAATCTGTTTCATCAAAAGGATATGCCATGTTTTTCCCCTGTTGATCCACAAGATCTTGAAGGTCATTATTATCAACCTGTGACTCTCTTTTCAGGTATGACGCTCGGCCACCACCAGATATACCTAAAACCAATTTGTTTTCTAGTGGCCGCCTTGTAAAATCAGGCCACCATATGTTTTTTGGAGCGAATTCTGAGAAAGGCTTATTCATATAATTAATCCTCCATTATTTCCGTACTGTATCCAAATAATCACGTATTAAGTATTTTTCATCTTTAAAGAAATGGATGTGTTCTATTTCATTGAATTTTCTCGTTTTGCTTTCTGCTAATTCCATAATGTTAAAGCAAGCTTCTAGCAACAATTCAGCTTTCCCAAATAATAATCTCATAAAATTCTCATCTTTTTCTTTAATAAACTCATGATAAATAAGATGATTAAGCTCTTCACTCAAATACATAATCATATCCATATGAAGAGCATTATTTTGTCTTTTTCGTGATAAAAGATAAATTAATGTTGTGAGTGTTGAATACAAAACGCCACTATTTATAGAAGTAACAACAAATGGATTCCCCCTGGCTCGCACAGCACTTTCTAAAGAATTAATTAACTCAATATCCATTAAATCCTTCTTTTTATTTATTGATCCAGTTAACATCTGACTGAGTCCATCCTTTCGGCAATCCTTCTGGGAATGGATTATCTGGACTTACAGGTTTAATGAGTATTGCATCATCAGAAACCGTCTCAGAATCCATATGAGCGATCATATGTGCAAAGACATTAAGACTGTTGTTAACCTCAAAGTTAACCTGATTTACACCAATAGGTTCATTCGATTGGACTTTTACTGTGTAGTCACCAATATTCCCCCATATCGGCAAATAAAATTTACGGTTACCGTCAACTAATTCATACTTGATCCTTTTGTCTTTCTTTTTCACCTGATCATCTGTAAATAAATGACCAGTACGTTTTTCAACATTCACATGCTGCAACTCATAAAGACTTTTGATTGAAACACTTTCACCATTTTTTGTTTTTGCTGATGATGTTTTTTCTAAACTTACAGTAGCCACTTTTTTCTTTGTAGGATATTGAATATAACTACTGTCTACGATTGTTGTAGGAACAAGCATGTCTACTCCAAAATCACCCGCCCATGTACCGATGTCGTTTGAATAACTGAAGTTAACAGGCATATCAAATCCATATCCTGTCCTCATCTTAGACAGTGATTTCAAAGGGATATTAAGGGATTCATAGAAGAGCTTCATGTTCTTCCCTACTTCCCTTTCTGTCATCACAACCCCTTTGTAAGAGAGATTGTTTTCTTTATCAGAACTTACTTTAATCGTTTTTTCAGAAGCAGTATATCCATCTGTACTTAAAGAAGCTTTTTTGGAATCAACATCTAATGCATACTTGCTATAACCTTCTAATTTCACTGTGTACGTTTTTTTCTTATTTACAACTAGATCAGCAGCAGGAATCTTCATTTCGGATTTTGTTGGTAAGCTTTTCGCAGTGTACTCTTTACTTACGACTACCTTCTTACCGTCATAGATTGAGACCTTAATTTTTTCCTTGCTCATGTCGTTTACGTCATCAGGGTAAACATTAACCCTATCGAGATAAAGTTTAACCGGCAGACCCTCGACTGATTTTTGCGTGTAAATCTGGATTTTTTTCAGATTAGCCTTTATCAAGGGAACATCATAATAAAAGGTTAATGTAATGTTTTTGCTGCCTATTTCCCCTTTTAAGACTTTATTAGATGTTGGTCTATACGTGTAATCGCCTTTTTTTAGATCATTTCTGGGTTTGTAACTATATTTGTCACCTCTCACATAGAGATCTGATTCCGTTTTTATAACACGATTGTCTCTTGCATCAACATGCTTAATCGTTACTTTACGTTGCAGGTTATAATGAAATTTCACAGTTACATCTTTATTTCCTACAGTACCTTTTTTGCTTTTTTTATCTACAGGAATATATTTGTTTCCACCTTGTTCAATGCTGTTTTTAGGTTTAAAGGAATAATCAGCCCCAATATTTCTGGTGTAATGTTCTTCCTCTAATACTTTCTTTGTATACTTGTCAATGTGCTGCACGTTAATCTTCTTCTGTCGAACCTCAAATTTAATATTTAGATCCGTCACCGGCTCAGGGTCGGTTAATAAACCAGATCCTAATCTTTGATAAGAAGAACTATATGCAGTAAATAGTAATGATTGATATTTCCCTAGAGATGGCTTTACATTATGAAATTTAACATCATTTCCATAATCCAGTGGTGCAGTCAAATAAAAACTTTGTCCACCTTTGATAGTTACGTTTTTCCCTGAATACTCCTTACCGCCTGTATGCAGTGTTACTTTATCTGGGACGTTCAACTTTATTGAATTCTTAGAATCTGCTTTAAAAACAATTGTCTCAGACTTTTGAACATTACCTGATACCTTGCTTGTAACGTTTGTTTTATTAAACTCAATGCTTGTCGATGGGGCATCCTTAGCTTCAGCATGTTTCATCAATTTCTTATAGCCTGGAATGCTATCTCTTCCTGATGAATGATTCCCATTCATTACAGTATCCAATGCAATACTCGTAGCAACTAAAGCCGTATCCCCATTCCCTACTTCATTGCCTGGGCCTCCATATCCGTAGTAGAGAATCGCTCTAATTTTTTCGTTTTTATAAGCGTTACCACCACCGTAAGAAGCTCCAGTAGGAGGCGTTTCTTTAACATGGTCAACGCAAAAAGCTATCTCACCATTAACTTTAAACTTACCAACAATGTAATCTCCATATCTCACCTTTCCTAAGTATTCTACTTTTGGACTTGCAGCATCTACGTTTCCTGTAAAAATGATGCCACTCAAAATAATAGAGACAAGACACAAAAAACTAAATGCGATCCTTTTGGTCATTAAGCCATTCATTTTAAACATTTACTCTCCTTTTGCTAATCAGGGCAATAAAAAAAGGTTATTCGTAATGAATAACCTTTTGCTCTGTTAGATAATCACTTCCATGAATCCCATGTGTTTCCGCCTTTATCAATTTCTCCTGATCCAGTATTGCTCCAATCCTTATTTTCAAGGTCTTTTCCAACTTGATCCCAATCAGTCCCTCCAGACGATTTATTAGATGATCCTGAAGATGACTTACCTGTAGAACCTGAAGACGATTTATTAGATGATCCAGAGGATGACTTCGCTGATGAGCTTCCAGATGACTTATGCGTTGATCCTGAAGATGACTTTGCTGTAGAGCCTCCAGAAGACTTATATGTTGATCCAGAGGATGACTTCGCTGACGCACTTCCAGATGACTTATGCGTTGATCCTGAAGATGATTTCGCTGATGGTGTGGAAGCAGACGGCTGTTGTGTGGTATTGTTTCTTGATGTATTTGTATTGTTTTTGTATGAACTGTTGCTGTTATTGTTTCTTGTTTCATTTTGTGTAGATGACTTGGTTGTAGCATTTGAAGAACTTTCATTTTTTTGTGCATTGGATGTTTCTGAATGATTCGCACGTTTACTTGATGATTTTGCTGCATCAATTTTTTTGTCTATTTCTCCAAGCTCCTTATTCAATTCGTCCTTGATGGTTTTATTTTTGATTTGCTTAACCAGTTTGGCAGCCTTATTATACTCTGACCTAGCCAACGACTTTTTGGACGATTTGATTTCCGCACGTGCATCATCAATGATCTTTAATTGCTTTTCAGCCTGGCTTAAGATTTTTGCTTGATCCTCGGAGAATTCTTTATTGAATTTTTCAATCTCGGACAAATTTTTCTTAGCTGTTTTTATTTTTGATGAGGTAACACCATTTTTAATTACGTCATTGGAAATAATGCCGGATAGCTCTTTTTTAAAGTTGAACATTTTCTCTGCCTGTTCGACTTCTTTTTCTAAAGAATTCTTAAGTTTACCACTAACCAATTCAACCTTAGATTTAGCTTGATCAATATTTTCTTGTGTAGGTGAATCATTTAACTTCCTCACTGCTGCCTTTGCATTCTCTATCGCTAGAGACTCTTTTTGTTCTACTAGTGCTGCTTCTTTGGCTTCGACATGTTTATTGTATGCGTAGACCCCAGTAACACTTCCAACCGAGATTACAGCCACTGCAATGCTGCTGATCAGGAATTTCTTTTTCACCGTAAAGCCCCCTTTTTATTATTATCGTTAATATTACATAAAAGTTAAATACTTCAAAGGATAAGTTTATACATCATCATGTATACAATTAATAATCAATTAAAGGCTGCAATTACTCAATGCAGCCTTCATCTATTCATAATTCGCGTTTTTGCAAATTAGCTTTCGATTTTTAGAAATACCACAACAAAAGAACAGGTATTATTAAACCTAATCTTTTTTTCATTCATAGGTTGGTTTTTGGCTCTTACCAACAACCTTACGATTAACAAATGTAATTTGTCTAATCGTTGTCTATCAGCGATCACAAGTGGATTTTAAGCTTCTCCCCACTAACTAGTTAACCGTATAGTTGACTCGAATAGTGATCTTTCATCGAGAACCACGCATATTTAATTTTCAAGGAACGTTTGTGCATATTACATATCAATTGCACACATCATAATACATATAACTTATCCATTCATAATCAACTGGCAACTTTCGCCTTTGCCATGTATAATTCGCTATTTTTATTTTTTCGTTTAGCGATAATGGCTCCTTTAATCGTTCTAACTGTTCTAATTTCATAATAGATTTCTTCAATTCTTCGGTATTGATTAGTTTCAACGTTTTGAACAATCAAACCTGGTCTAAGTATGTAGATATCTTTGTTGAATGTACGAATTGTTACTCTATTTGCGAAATCTAAAAATTGAAATCTGACCATCTTCTTTACACTGCTCATTTTTAATCACCACCGTCTTTTAAAGGATCAGTAAGTTCCTCTACTTTGATTCCTAATGCTACGGCAATTCTCATGATATTTTTATGAAGTGAGTGTTGTCGATTGCCGTTTTCAATTGCAGAAATAGTTGCTTGTGATACGCCAGATTCTTCTGCAAGCCTATATTGGCTCCAACCCTTTTCATTTCTCTTTTTCCTCAAAGTGTTTATGTTATTCACCTCCCTAAAATCATTTTATTCGTTAACGAATAAAATATCAACACTTTTATATTCGCAAATGAATATTTTTTAATCAGCAAATTCTTTTCTTATTTTCTGCTATGATGAAAGTAAAATAAATTCCTCAGCATTGGTGCGTGAAACACATGAATGATTTTAAAAAAGAACTTGGAGAAAAGATATATAAGTATCGTAAAGCAATAAACATGTCAACAACTGAATTAGCTCATCTTTCAGGAACTGCCCAGAGTACAATTAGTAAAATTGAGAACGGCAATTCCTCACCAACCATAGAGACATTGATAAAAATATGTGAAGCATTGAGGGTTCCCCTATATGATGTATTGCCAGAAAACGTTGTTTCAGATGAGACAAACACACCTTATAAAAAACAACTACTCAATGTTTTAAATCAAATGTCTGAATGCGAAATAGAGCTAGTTCAATCTTTTCTTACAGCAAATATCCTTCCTCTATTAAAGAATATCACCCCTCTTGCAGAAGCTCTTGCTCAATTAAATGATGAAGACCGTGAGCTTTTAAAGAAATTGTTTAATTCGTTAACGAATAATACTGTACAAGAATCTCCAAATAAAAGGGAGGGGTAAATTTATACCCCTCCCTTTTAAACCTTGATATTATTTGATTTTTTCCTTTATTGTTTTAAGCTGCTTTTTAATCGTTTCAACTGATTTGAACAATTTTCCAGCAATTTGTGCTCTACTTAGTCCTTTTTCCTTCAACTTGAAAACTTCACGTTCCGCAGGTGTTAATACACTTGCCTTTCTTTCTAATCTAAGCTCATTGATTAGTAAACTCGAAACGTCTGCATTAAAGCTGACTTTATCTGTATATGCTTCTCTAATCGCTTCTGGAATATCTCTGTAAGAGGTTTTGTTTATATAATTTGTTGCTCCTTTATCGAACGATTCTAGGATAATTGCTGGTTCGTCCCAGGAAGTCAACATGATAATCTTTTCAAAACCTTTCTCATTTAATTCCCTAGACAAATGAAGACCACCTAGCTCTTCATCTTCAGATAAAGTTAGATCCATTAATACAACATCGACTTCTGAAGAATCAATTTGAAGAGCTTCTTCTTTAGTAAATGCTTGACTAACAACTATGATATCGGCCTCTTTTTGAACCAAGTCAGATATACATTTCATCCAGACCGAATCGTCCTCAACGATCATCACTCTAATTATATCCATAACATTCCCCTGACAAATTATTCTCAACTTCTTGGATTGGTGTAATATTAAGAACTCTGTTTTTTGGCAATGACAATGTTATTGTTGTTCCATGACCTAATTGACTTTTTACTGTTATATCACCTTTATGTTTTGTCATAACGTTATAACAGTATGTTAATCCAAGTCCAAAATTCCCAACCTTTTTTTTCGTTGAAAAGAAGGGATCTAATATCTTTGAAAGCTTATCTTTTTCAATACCTTTTCCGTTGTCTGTAAAATCTATATGAATGTTTTTACGGGTTTCATAGAGTCTAATCTTCAGTGTTTTGTTGTCTCCCATAGCCTCCATAGCGTTTTTCATTATGTTTAATGCTGTTTCTTGTAAATGAACAAAATCGCCATAAACCTGAGCATCAACTTCATATTTTTTTATTAAATTGACTTCTGAAATATGAGGTTGAAGTAACTCAATGCTTGATTTAATTAAATCACTCATTCGAAATTCAGATTCCTTCAACTCCATAATATCCAATTTTTTTTGAATACGACTTGAAAGCTCAAACAAATGGTTTGCAGACTTTAAAATCAAATCAACGGCATCATCATTGTTTTCTTTATTGGATGTTTCTTTCAATTGATTCGCCAACAAATCAATTTTAGCCACTTCATTTTTTATTGAGTGGTTTAACAAGGCTGTACCTGATGTTACAGCTTTCATTGTTAAGTCACGTCTTTGCTTTTCAAATTTTATTTGAACGCCTAAAAAGCCATATTTAATGATGAAGTAGGTGAACAGCAAAAATGCTACAGCTATAACCCACGGATTGAGCATCCAAACTCCGAAAAACCCAAAAGCCTCTAAAATAATATTTGTGAACACTGCAAAAGTAAGGGTTGGCACGACTACTAAGCAAGTAAATATTTTTTGTTTTTTAGACGTCTTATTCGTTTCCGAATATGCAGAGTAAACCATCAAAGCTAATGATATGAAAACATAAGGAACAACCCAAAGTGATAATATTACATGCTGCGTCTCCCATTTAGGATAATCCGTGAAAAAAACCTGCATGATGATAACAGGGATGAATAACAACAGCTTCCAAAGAAGTTTTTGACCTGGCTTTAATGTGTCTGAAAATACTAAGCCGAAAATTAAAATGGCATATGCAGTCCCATAATGTCCTATTGACGAAGACAGATAATGCAAAAATTGAATCCATTTAGAAGCATGATCCAATACATATGATAATAAGACACTTAATCCTCCAAAACCCCCACCAATGCCAATGAAACTTCCCCATCTGGTTTTTTCATTTTCTGGGTATGTGAGCAAAAGAATGGCACTCATTATCCAAAGTAACGCAGTAAGTATAACCATCTTAATCTTACCTTATTATTTTATTTTGAATGAAGGAAAGCGTATCATTTGCCAGCTTTTTGCGACAAAGAACAATACCGGAATGACCACAATTGTAGACATATCTAGTGGGCTTCTCCCAACTTTCCCATAAATAATCGGCATCTTTTAAGTCTATATATTGATCATGTTTAGCAGAAATCAGCAGTATGTTATCTTTATTAACTTTCGGCAAGGCTTGACTAGGATCTGTGATATTCCAATATTTTATTAACTCTTCATAGGTCACACCATTTTGTTCTAATTCTTCTCTTATGAATTTACCTGGGATCGTGTTCCATATTGAATAAGAAAGGCGATTTGCATAAAAGATTGATACCACTACATCAATTTTCGATTCTAGGGTAGCAATTAGATTAGTAACCCATCCCCCAAGGCTTACTCCGACTATGATAACAGGCCCTTTTTTATTAGCTTTTATCCATTGAATTAAAGCTCTCAAATCTACAATAGCCTGTCTTGTCGACTCAATTGTACGATCAATATTTGCACTAATCATCAATTCGCCACTATACAGTGAATTTTCCGGTTCTCTTTCAAAATGGTATGGAAGAGAATAATAATACATATTCCAGCCTAAATCGTTCATTATACGTTTATGAAATATTTTTTTGATTCTATCGAACGAATCCATGCGCCAGCCGTGTACAAAGATGACATTAGGTTGATCTATATCATTTTCATTTAATAAAACCTCCCCTTTTAAGGTGTCATTGACAGGATTCCCAGATTGAATTAAAGATTCATAGCTAAATGTTCCAACCTTATAATTCTTTTTTGATTCATGTAAATCAATTGAAACATCAGCTATATTTGCACTGTAAAATTCTTCTCTATCACCTATATCGGCAGTACAAGATGAAAAATGTTTATCTTTACTTCTTTTTTTGTGTAAATCATATAACGCCAAACGATCTATAATTTCTGAGTAATGCACTTTAACATCCTCCTTGGTTAATAAAAAATATTATGCTTCTCTTTATTGTGTTTTTATTCTTAGCTCCTTTGGCATTTTAAGCCGGACACAACATGTCTCCACTATGATTGGTTAAATTTTATCACTATAAGAATAAGTTAACAAACTTAGAAAAATCTCTTTGGAATTTTATTTTCAGGTTTAAAATGAATAGATTAAGGAATACTGAATAAGAGAGGTCATTTTCATATAAAAGACAATATAGGATAAAGAACAATTAATAATAAAGAATACAATAAAAATAAAAAAACAAATAATTATAAGGAAAGAATAAATAAACGCTGTAAACCATATATATCAAGGGGTACAGCGTTTTTAGTTATGTTTTGATTTACAGTATCAACATGTCCACATAACCTAATTTACTGATTTCACTATACACATATTTAAAAATACAGTTTTCAGTAATTCACATAGATCTAAATACAATTTTTATAAAATAGATATCTTGAAATACAGTTTGAATTCTAGAGTAATAGGGATGATTATAAGTTTTTAAGTCGAAATTTGTTCTGAAATATTGAAAAATGTGCAAATTGAAGCAAAAAAAATGTGACATTAATATATGAGGGCACGACAAAAAGCCCTTTCACGTTTTAAATTTTTGAAAAGGCTTATAGAGCTGATATTTTATTTTTTTAATCCGAATTAATATGACTGTTTTATCAAGAATGGAGGAGTCTCACCATACATTTTTTGATATTCATGAATTATGTCAATACGGTCTTCAATGTTGAGAAATGACTTTTGGAAGTCATTAAAGGCATTTGTAAAACTTTTATTTACATACGCACCAATAGATTTAATTGACTCTAATTCTCCAGTATTATGTAGTGCTTCAAGTTTGTCTGCAACTTTAGAAATTGTGTAATTCAACATTTTTCGCCCTTTGTCTACTACCTTAAGATGAGTAGACATGTTCACCATACGACTAATGGATCTTTCAATATCTTTAAGGTCACGCCATTTAACAGGTATTCTAGCATTATTAATACGAGCAGCCATTTCTTTTCTTGCACTTGCAAACGTTTTACGTTCACTATTCCCGTCATTTTGTTTAAAACACACTCCGTTTAAGCTGAATGTGAATTTTTCAATGCAGACCTGGACAAAAGTTCTCTTTCTTTCTTTGCGATTCTGAGAAGGAGACTTTACTTTTTCCTCAACCGGTTCAAATTTAAATACATTACGAATAATGGACAAAAAGCTTCTAACACGTTTCGCAGTCGTATTTAGAGCTTTTTTCAAAAAAGACATAGTTCTTTCGCCTTTTACCTTCTGAATATCATCCGTATATCTACGGTTAGTGCCTAGCTGCACAGTAAAGTATTGAGAAAGTTCAAGTAAAAGAATAGGCCCTTTATGAAAACGATGTTTAATAAGCGAACCAAAGATTTTTTCTTCGAATAATGCAAAAGGAATACGAAAATAACTTGATTTTTCATCGATTAAAGGGTTGTTTATTTGCTGATTATATTTAGCATAGTCAACGATTTCATAATGCGTACCCTTTGTTGTATACACTTCAGCTATGTAATTTCTCTCTAGTAAACTATCGAATGCTTTTTTAACAGTCTCATATGTTAAGTCATGTTCAGTTGAAAGGTTTGAAATGCATAGTTGTTTTCTCTCACTAACAGACGGATCTGTGGTTAAGGATCTGATCTGTCCCATTTCATCCGTATATAAGTGGAGAATCATAAAAACACAGATTTCAGAGGTGGTAATGGGATTGTCTGTCACCATAGAGTCGAGACGGATTTTATCTAGATGTTGTTTAAAGAATCTAACTCCATCGATAGCGAACTTTTGGGGATCGGATGCAATTTGTAATACTGTCATTTTCTGTCGCTCCTTTTTCTCAACAAAAAAAGACGAGTCCCTTATCTTGCAAGGAAAACATCGTCTTTTAGCAGCTGAAAAAAAGCAGCACAAAATAGACATTTTAACAGTATTTCTCTTTGACTTTTTCCCTTTAATCTTGTAAGATATATATATAGGAAAAAAGACAAAAAAGACTTCTGTCAGTGTTTTCCCTAGGCTGTTTAGGGGGAACCGTCTAAGAGTGTTGGTGGCACTACTTAGATGGCAGGGTCTTTTTTTTGTCGTTCAGTTATTTTGTTAGTACGAGTATACCAATATTTTCTCCCCACTGCAATAGAGAGCCGGGGAACCAAGGTTTGGTCGAATAGTGGCCAAGCCTTTTTGTAATGATATTGTCATTACAGAATAATGATAACATCATTATATTATCATTACAACATCATTATAAAATGGTTAAGATATCAAGAATAAGAGTTGATTAGTAGTTATCATTATGTTATCATTATATTATAATGATAACGTCATTACATTGTGATGATAGTGACCTTTCCGTAAAACACAAAATTTTTTTTGAGGTGAATGTTAATGAACATGAAAGTTGCAGCTGATATTGGTAATTCAACAACAAAAATGATCGTAGAAGATGAGTTGTTTTCACAACCGTCTGTGATTAGGCGCTTGATGAAAAAACCACAAATTTCTGAAACGGATTTAAAAAAGAATGTAACAAATTTAGATGAAAATTTAACAGTGCATATCACGAGTCCAGCGATTAAAGGGACTGCTGATGGGCTTTATGTGATCGGCCGAAAGGCAATTACGACCGACCTGGATAAAGTACAAAATATGAATATAAAGCTAGGGAACAAACACAAACATGACTTACCTGTTATTATGATTCTTTCTATGATTGCAAGAAAAATCATTAAAGATGAATTCAATGAAACTGGTGAATTAGCCGAATCTTATTCTGCTGTTTGTGAACTGTCATCAGCAATCCCAGCATCTGAGTTCAGTTTTGAAAAGGCTCAGATTTTAGAAAAACGTTTTGCGACGAAAGCACATACAGTTATTGTGCATTTAGGTGAAGTGAGAGTTACGATAAATCTAACTTTTAAAAAGGTTAAAGTCACACAGGAAGGTGTGCCTGCAATATTTTCTATTCTTTCAGAAGATGAAACAATTTTAGAGAAATTTAATCAAATGTATGAAAAAGATGAAAAAGATGAAAAAATTCAGCATGAAACTTTGAAGCCGGTAGATTTGAAGACAATGAAGATATTCCATGTGGATATTGGAGACGGAACAACAGAATATATTTATACAAACGGTGTTAACCCAATTCTTGATGCGTGTAGTGGAGAGAAAAGGGGTGTAGGTCATGCTACAGAGGAAGCAACAGTGCTGCTAAATGAAGAATTAAATGGATTGATGAAAATTAACCGCCAAAGCTTTATGAGTATTGTTGCAGATGAAACACATAATCTACATAATGAAGCCGTAAATGCTTTGGATATTGCGAAAGGTTCCCAGGCAAACTTTATTCTGGAAGATACAATTGAGAAAGTGAGTAATAAAGCAGGTAACAACGTGGACATTGTTGTTGTTTATGGTGGAGGTAGCATTCAGTTCAGACAATATTTATTTGATGATTTAAAAGAATTCACTGATCAAATAAAAACTAAATTGCTTTGGATACCAGAAGAAAAGGCGGTTAATCTCAATGTTCGTGGTCTTGATATTCTAAATCGAAAAGTGTTTTTTAATAAAAAGAGATAGGAGATAGATGATTTTGAAAACGAGAGCAGTTGTAAGTTGGAGAATATCGAAAATGAAGGATCAGGACAAACTAAATAAGTGGTGTAATGCACAATCTAATATTGAACAGTCTCTGACCAACCTTGTTTTGCATATGATCGATATGATTGGTTATAAAGACATTCGTGATTTTGAAACACAACAAGAATTATATGAATTAAAAATGGGTATTGCAGGATCAAAGACCTCTGGAAAATTAGATGAATCAAAAGAAAGTGATCAAATCATCGACAACGCTTCAGTTGTCGATGAGCCATCAAGTGATGAGGTTGAAAAAGATCCTATAGATGAAATTTTTGATGACCTAGATCCTAAAAACCAGTTTTGGAAGGAGGATTAATAAATGGAATTTGATAAGGCAATGAAGTATGTAAGAGCAACGCTTAATTTTGAAGGTTTGAAGCTTTCAGAAGCTGAAGAAAAGCTCTTAGAGATGAGGTTTAAAGGTGAGATAACACAAGAACAATTTGAAAGAGAAGCGTTGAGATTAGCTCATGAGTAGATATCAAAGTAGATCAACGTATTTTTATCCTTCAACAAATGTTCTAAAAAATAAATTTGACATCATGGATGAACAAACGTTGGAAAAATTCGAGCGCCAAATTGTAGCGAATAAATTACTAGAATTAACGAGAAAGCCAATTATGGGTGATTTCAATTTTGCTCATCTGAAAAAAATTCATCGTTTTCTTTTTGAAAAAGTATATCCTTTTGCTGGTGAAATTAGATCAGAAGGTATTAGTAAAGGCAATACACATTTTGCGCAGCCGAATTATATTGAGGCATATGCTGATTCTGTCTTTTCTGAAATGAAATCAGAAAAACACTTATCAAAATTATCCTTTGAAGAATTCTGTGAACGAGCTTCGTACTATATGGCTGAAATAAATATAATACATCCATTTCGTGAAGGTAATGGGCGAGCGCAAAGAGAGTTTTTTAGAATGCTGTCCATGAAGAATGGATTTAATATGGAGTGGGATTTAATTGATAAAAAAGATATGTTGAATGCTTCAATTAGATCAGTGTTAGATGAAAAAGCTTTCGTACCCATTTTTAAAGAAATAATAACAAATGAAGAACCAGATCAGTCACTTATTAAAGACTACAAAAGAATGAGCAGGAAAAATGATGATCTCGAATTATAAAAAAGATCAAGGAGGAATTTCACTAACTTTCTCCTTGATCTTTTTTATGTTTTTCTAATTTATTGTGTTTAACGTATTCAGAAAACTGAAATAGAATTTCTTCAATTTCTTCAATGCTGTTATGTTCTAATTCGAAATATTTTTGAGTCTTAGCACCAATTTCAATGAGTCTTCTTGTTCTTTGTCTTCTCTCTTCATCCCTTTTAAATTTGTCTCGTGCTTTAAGCTCTTGCTCAAGCTTTTTTATTTTTTGCTCAATTTTAGTTATTGGTGAATCCGACATGTTCTTTCTCTTCTTTTAATTGTTCTTCAGTAGAATGTTTACTTTTTAATTCTTCTATAAACAGTTCAATATGTTCGATTGGTTCTTTGTTTAGGTTAAATGCATCTAAAAACATTTTTCCTGTTGCCTTTTCCAACTTCTCAATCTCAGCTTTTTTCTTCTCTTTTAACCTCTTAATCTGTTCTTCAATACTTTCAACTTTGTTTTTAGGCATAAGTATCTCCCTTGTTTTTGTATATATGTTACCAAAGGTTGGACGATGGTGCAACTACAAATATACGGGATAGGACGTTTTTTATTGTCGATAGAGATAGCAAGTGGTATACTATAACCAGTGACCAAAGGGAACAATGGCGCACTTATACACTCTAACGAGTGTCGTGCTAAAACCAGATAGAACTTCGTTCCATCTTGGTTTCCGTCAGGCGTGTTTGGAAAATTCGCTTTGCTCATGTTTGAAGAAAGGAGTGAGATCATGGCTATTTATCATTTTAGTGGACAAATGCTTGGTAAAGTTACTAAAGAAGGAAAATCTAAAAGTCCTCTAGCATGTGCTGCTTATCGTTCAGGAGAAATGCTCCTTGATGAATCTACTGGAGATAAATTTTATTATGATCGAGAAGTAAAGCCAGTGACTCATATCCTTGCTCCAAATCATGCTCCTGATTGGGTTTATGATCGTGAAAAGCTCTGGAATGAAGTTAATAAGATTGAGAAAAATTACAATGCACAATTTGCAAGAGAATTTAATGTAGCTCTTCCAAGAGAACTTTCTCATGAGGAACAAGAAAATTTAGCAATTGAATATTGTCAGGAAGCATTTGTTAATAAAGGAATGGTTGCTGATATTGCAATTCACAGGGATGATGAAAACAATCCTCATTTCCATGTAATGTTGACTGTTAGACCATTTAAGCAAGATGGATCTTGGGGAATGAAGTCAAGAAGAGAATACAAGTTTGACGAATTTGGAAATCACATTTTGAAGAAAAATGGACAAAAAGATTTTGATAAAGTTGATACAACTGATTGGAACAAAAAAGAGACTTTCAATAGTTGGAGAAAGTTATGGGCTGATAAAGCAAATAAGTATTTAACTCAAAATAATATTGATCAAAAGATTACACATCTTTCAAATAAAGAAAGAGGTTTAGAAAAACTTCCGACTATTCATGAAGGTTATGTTGCACGAAAAATGGTTGAAAAAGGTGCTAAATCTGAGCGTATAGAATATAACAAAGAAGTAAAAAAATATAACGGTATTGTATCAGAATTAAATAAGTACAAACAGAAAAAAGAACAATTTTTGTATCAACAAAAGTTTTCAAGAAAATTCTCACCATCTGAAAAGAAAAAGCTATCTTCAATTGCAAAAGAACTGAAAATGTTTGTTGGTTATGATTCGATTATTAATCGTCAAAATCAATTGGATAAGTGGAATAAGTCATTAGTCTTTAGTAAAGATAGTCAAGATAAAATAGCAAAAATGGAAAGAATCAATAAAGAGAGTGATTTACTAAAAGAGGCGCTTTCCATTTTAAATGTTGAGAGTGAACGTTTCTTGAAATCTTATTATCCAACATGGGATATTGACAGTTTCTCTGAGGCTGAGAAACTAGAAATAGTTGATAAAACAATTAACCTTAAAAGGATACTCAATGAAGATGAGATTTTAGAAATTGAAGAAGATGTAGCCCAAGACGATCTTGTTAGACAGGTTAATATGGTCTTGCATAACCGATATGCGTTTGTAATGAATGTAGATAATCAAATTGATAAAATCTCTAATTTTAAAACATTGATTGAAAAGAAAATCGGTATTTCTGATCATACTAATCCATCTGTACTAAAAGAGGCAGCGTTGAAGAATCCGAAAGACTTTAAGCACTTGAAAGATGCTGTTAATGCATTAGATAAACTCATGGAAACAAAAGAAATGATGCATGAACTTTATGATATGGAGTTAAAGAAACTATATCCTAATGCTCCAAATAGATTAACATTAGAAGAAAAAGAATTCTTAATTGTTGGTTATGAATATTATAAACAACCTATTGATCGAAATGTTATTTCTGATCTGCGAAGATACGATGTTAAAGAACAATCGAAAATTATTCATATTCTTACAAAGAGCCATAGTAAATATCTGAAACATAATGAAATGAAAGAGAAATTTCCTTATTTTAAATTATCAAATCCAAGGTATTTACTTTTCTTTAAAGATGAGTGTTTAAGAAATATTGATAAGTTATCTAAAGAAGATGTGCAGTTGTTAAAACAAATTAATCCAGAACAATTTGCAAATGATGAAATGAATAAAACTGATTTTGTGCGAAATATAAATTGGTCTATAAATCAAAGAATTGATTCGAACGAAAAATATGGTTTGCTTATGCACTCCGAAGAATCAAATCTTGAAAAATCTTCATCTGTTTTACTTGGAACTCTTGATCAAATCTTAAGTGAATTGACCAGAGATAGGAGTTATGATTCTAAGAAACAGTTTGAAGAAGACTTACGAAGAAAATCTAAAAAGAAAAACATTCATCGCAGTGGAGGCCATAGTCTATAATTTTTAATGGATGGGGATGTTTAGATTGGCTTATGTACGAAAAACTAAAGAACAAAAAGAAAAAGAAATGACTGAACACTACAATTTATTAGTTGAGGGAGTTAAGCGAATTAGTGCAGATCCTGAAGAATACAAAAGATTTTTGGATTATGCTAGTCAATTCCCTTTAAGATCATTTAGGAATCAAATGATGATATTTTCGCAACGGCCAGATGCTGATCTAGTAGCAGGTATGGTCGCCTGGAATAAACAAGGTAGGCAATTAATTAAAGGAGCCAAAGGAATAAAAATCTTTGCTCCAATAACCAAAAAAGAAAAAGAAATAGATGAGAAAACCAAAGAAGAAGTTGAAAAAGTTGTTGTGAAAGGATACCGGTTAGTCAACGTATTTGATGTTAAGGATACTAAAGGTGTTCCTTTACCTTTAAATCCTATAGTGCCGAATAACGTGCCGGAAAATCAATTTGCAGAAAAGGTTTTTCATCCATTACTTGATGCCTTAAGAAAAGAACTTCCGATTCATTTAGATGATAATTATAAAAAGAATGGTAATGGATACTATTCTCCACTAGAACATAAAATTGTTGTGAAAACCAATGGAAGAGATATTACTAATCAATTTAGAACAATGATTCATGAGTATGCTCATTCAATTTTTCATAATATGTTTGGTAAATATAAAGATGCTGATATTAAGACAAAGGAATTTCAGGCTGAGAGTGTAGCCTACCTCACTTCAAAATCTTTTGGTTTGGATACAGGGGCTTATACATTTCCATATCTAAAAGGATGGACTTCTGGGATGGATGAAAAGGTACTTATAGAGCTGCAAACAGATATTCAGAAGGAAAGCGCATCTATGATTAGGAAAGTTGAGGATGTTGTTTTAGAGAATAGAATAAATTTTGATGTGCCTGTTGTCTTGCGAGAGAATAAAATGTCTCTTCTTGAAAATGAAGTCCCAATAACTTTAATACAGTTTGGTAACAACTACAGTTTGATTAAAGGTGATATTAAGGCAGGCGCGTTAAATAATTTAGAATTAATTAAATCCCTGGGAGAATATTTCGGCAATAAAAAAGAGGAAGCGTTGAAAAAGTTTGAATCTTTAAAAGGACATATCAATCTGAATGACTGTCAGCAGTTAGATCAGTTAAAAGGACAAGTTCATATGTATCAAAGAACATTAGATGATGGGAAAAGCAGTGTTTATTTTATCGGTGCTGCCAGTCTTACAAATGTTAAAGCCTTGACACCTGTTTGTCCTGATAAAAGAGTGATGGAGGTCTTATTTAAAGATATCGTTCAAAATGAAGGGTTAAGCAGCCAACAAAAAATTATCAACGATCTTAAAACGAGAGATAGAGATAATGATGGTTTGACTGATTACCAAGAAATGATACTCGGCACTGATCCTTTAAATCCTGATACTGATGGTGATGGAATTCCTGATGGCCAAGATCGTAGTCCAAGAATTTCAGATAAAGGTGAAGAATTAACATTATAGAATAGGGGATAATCATGAGAACATATAAATTGTTTGAAATAGAAGCCAATGGCCTGCCGATTTTCAAAAAAGGGGAATGGGAAAACCTACAGAATTTGACTTGTGAAAAAGCATTTGCAGGATCGTCAGAGGTTTTTGCTTATGGTGAAAAAGAAGGGAATCAATTTGTAGAGCTATTCAAAAAGTAGGTGTGTTTACATATTATATAAAAAAGGCATCGTGTGATCTTGATTTATCACTTGTTTTAAAGGTATAATAAAGTAAATAAATAAGCTCCTGCTTGTTTATTAAACATTACAATGACCTCTTTCGCCAAGAGGTCTTTTATTTATAATAAACAGGAGTGGGATGCCTTAATGTCAATACAAGTAGTGTCTATTAATTTAGATGCTGAAGTTTATGATGCAGTGAAAAATAAAGTTGCCCGAAATAAATTAAGCAAGATTTTGCGGAATTACATAATAAATGAGTACAGTCCATCTAAAGGTTTTAAGGATGAAACAAAGATCCAAGAATTTAAGGTGAAGCTTATCTCTTTGGATGAGGAATGTCTTGAGAAGATTGATCAGATCGTGAAGGAGCATGGGAAAGGTTGTAATCGATCATTAGTCGTTCGTGATGTTTTGAATCAATTGTTAACAGTGTTAGAATCTGATGATCAAGAACGTTATAAAACAAGTGACCAGATTGTACATTCTTCGTATTATTTTTTCGAAGGAACACGCGAAAAATTAGATCAAATTATGAAGCCTTGGGATAGAAGTTCGAAAATCGAATATTTTTTAAAAACTGATTATGATCCTGAACGTTTTGTTGGGGAGAACTTTAAGATCAAAAATGCAGAAGAAATTAAAATTGACCTTGATGTTTTGGCCCATTCCAAACTGACCGATATTGCAAAAAGAAAAAACACTTCGAATTCTGAAATAATGCGTGATGTTGTAAGACAATTATTTAACAATGAAATTTCTAAGAATGAAAAAGGCTTTAGAAATAGTTTGGTGAAGTATGATCAGATTTTGGGGAAAGAACGAGTTCGGGAAATTGTACGTGACTTCTACAATTCAAAATAAAAAGAGCATCATGTGAAATAGATGCTCTTTTTATTTTGCTTCTTTAATAATTTTATTTTTTTTGGATAGTTTGACTAAAGCTGCGGCGTGTTTTTTTGATACGGTTTGTTTTTTCATACAGATACCTCTCCTTTAACTTTCTATTAGTCTCCAGTATTGCCAGATCCTTTGAGTTCTAACCCTCCTCCTCCCTGAATAAGATGACTATATAACTTTCTAACCAAATGACCCTGAGATAAGGGAAGAAATATCATTGACTGAAAGGGGAGATGAGAGAGTGAGTTTTGATGGCAGCTTAAATCCGATGTTTGATAAAAATGCTACAGTGCGTGTCCGGAAAGAAAAACAAAATGAACCGAAAGTTAAAAGAAACCAACGAGTAGACAAAAAACATGATATTAAAATACCACTAGGTGAAGAGTTAATGAAAAGGCTTCGTAAGCAAGCTTTTCGTGCTGCAATGTCACCCACGCAATATGCAGCATATTTAATTCGAGTTGGGATGAAGAGGTCTTATAATTTATTTCCGGTTCCGACAGTACCTTACAATTCAGAGTTTAAGAATGTACATGCAAAATTAACAAAATATGAGTACAGTAATTTATTTGATTTCCAGCTTGAATTTGGTTATACGTCTCAAAGGAAAACGGCATATAGGATTCTTGTGAATATGATTTACAGAGAGCAGCATGGCTTATGAGTTATTTTCATGTTCTTAATGAAGAGTTGGATTTAATGAAAAGTGGTGATACGTTCCTCTCAAAATGTACAAGCTTTGTTTCAAGAGTTTTTGCATCGAATATTCTATTGAAGCTTCGTTTTGAGCCGTATATATTACTTAAAGCTAAATCACTATGTGAAGACATAGCAGAACAGGCAGAAGATGACTTTAAATTGTCTGACTTAATTAACGTGCTCTATATGGATTTCATGGCCAGAGTTAAACGTTCAGGCGATCTAGCGTCTCTAAATGAAATATATCGAAAAATAATTGTTCGAAGGGATAATGGTGTTTCCTTGTCAGTGCATAATGGGGAAAATTTTGTGCTGGGTGGTGGGGAAGAAGAGGCCATATACAAAATATTGATGGAGAGAGACCATGTTCTAAGGGGTGAAATATTCATTTATGATGTTTGCGGATCTGATGCCGATTTAACTATTGAAGAAATTTTGGAAATTCTTTTAAACGACTTTGTACAAGCATTTATGAGAGGTTATGGGGAAAAGATGATTGAAAGATTAATTGCTGCGTTACAATAATTTAGGAAACATTTTTAAGGGAACGGTTACCCTGAAAAACTGCTGCGATCAGTGTGGTCATCTGGTCGCTTTTTTTATGCAAGTTATTTTATTTGCCTTGAAAAATACCTGTGTAAAAAGGAATTTTTTTAAATTTATACGATGCTTTTTATATATAACTATGCTATAATTATATATAGAGAGAGGGGGGAATTAAAAACTGGCGATGCTCGCATAGAGCAGAAAAATGTAATGTTTGAAATAATTTGCAGGAGATTCTTTAAATGGTAAGACTATTTTGTCGATATTAAGATATCGAAAGGCGTGAGTTCCATTGAAACAAAATGTTCTCTGTTGTGAAATTGAACAGAAGCGTATAGAAATGATTCAAACGGGAATGGAAAAAGGTTTATTGAGTTACGATACACTAAAATTGAGTATGGACTTAGATAAATTGATAAATGCTTCAATGATTAAGTCTTACAAATGATGTAAAATGGAAATCAGTTATAACAAAAGTGATTCGGAAGGAGATATATTATGGACATTCAAAATAACAGATTTGGTGTAAAACAATTTGTGAGCATGATTGATAGAGGAACAGTTCGATCTGATTACCCTATCCAAAGAGCCGGAGGACAATGGAAGTCACTGCAAAAATCTTATCTAATACATTCTCTTGCCCAAAGCTATCCTATTCCACCTCTTTATTTTCTGGGGGATAAAGAAACGATTGAAGTTGTGAAGAAAGATAAAACTGTTGAAGAATTGGTTACTGTGCGGAGTGTCTTAGATGGGAAACAGAGATTGACCAATCTTTACGAATTCATCAAAAACGAATATAAATTAGATCCTGCTACTCCTGATGTGAAAATTGATGGAATGGAGTATGAAATGGAAGGAAAGTTTTTTGATGAATTAGATGAGGAAGTTCAGGATGCAATCCTTTCAGGTGGCTTGCTTTGTTACACGATTGATGCAAACACGGCATCTGATGAAGAAATTGAAGATTTGTTTTTCCGAATGAACAACGGGTCACCATTAACTATCCAGCAAAAGGCCAAAGCCCATATGGGAGTAGAATGGGCAACACGTATTCAAGAATTAGGTAATCATGTGTTGGTGACAGAATTGAGTGCTTTTTCTAAAACTCAAATTGTAAGTGAAGGTCATTTAACAGCTGTTATTCAAACAATGATGATGATGGATGATTCATTTCACTATAAAAATGTTTCCCAAAAAGTTATCTCGGAATACACTGAAACATTTAAAGAAGATACAGAAAGAAAATTATTGTTGTGTGAGAAAGTAAAAGACGCAATGGATTACCTGGTAGATGTTTTTAGTAGTAAGGAAAAACTGTTGCTTAAAAAGGTTCATTTCCCGATGACACTCGTTACTGCTCTTCGTGCAAAAGAACTTGAAATTGAACCGGAGGACTTTCGTGATTGGGTATTGGCATTTAAAGAAGCATTTAAACCAAGTAAGAAAAAAGATGGTACTGAAAACACAATCACCATTATTCCAACTAATTATAAAGACTTTACAGGGAAAGGAACAACAGACCGAGATAAAGCTGAAGGTCGAATGAAGGAAATGGTTAGACACTTTGAGGAGTATGCGAAAGTACATAAGCTAATTTCATGATCCGTTAAATACCCTATGAATTATAAAATGAAGTGGTAGGGAGTTGTAGGGGCTGCTGCCAATGCAACTCTTTATTTTAAAGACTGGAGGAATATGAGGATATGAATGAACTTATGTTTAATATATTTGCAGTGTTGGCTTTTGTTTATGAAAGGGGGGGTAGTCTTGATCAGAGTTTACACTATTGGTCATGAAATACCCGAAAAAATAAAATCGTGTATTAAGGAATGGAATTATTGGTCTTGGATTGTAGCTGCTAATAATGAAAATGGGAACGAGAGTGCGAAACGACTTATCGAGAAGATCGAACCTGATCCTGATAAAGTCAAGGTGTACTCAACAGAAAGCGATATTGACGTGTGTGTAAGTTATATGCTCCCTATTAAGTAACAATATTTAAGTTTTCCAATAAAGGAGGGAACGGAATGAATCACACAGACAGAATCATTATTAAGGGATTCAAAGAAATGGTGGCTGCAAAGGACGACATCAAAAGCCTATATTCCCCACAGCATTATGAGGGTTATGTTCATGCATTGTCACATTTTAGAGAAATACTTGAAACAGCTCAATTATTGAAGGATAAGGAAGTGGAAGGGGACAAGGAAAGAGGGAAACAGTTTATAAAAGTAAAGTACAGTCATGGTGAAGGGTATTTTCCATTTGCTAAAGGTGATTATGTGACAGTTGTTGTCAGATATCTTCATATAAAAGATTTGAAAGATGAACTATATTATCATGGAACTCTAACAGAGGTTGAGGAAGATGGATTTTGGTGTGTTTTGGATGACAAAACAAAAGAAAAATATTTCAGTTTTCATGACGTTGAAAATGTCATAGACGGCGATAGAATACCTTTTTTTGCAGGAACAACTAAACGTATAATAGACAAAGACTAACTCTGAATAAAACAACAATTTTATAAACTACTTTATTTCAACCAGATGGTAAGAAAGAGGTTTTAATATGTTCGGGAATTTTTTAAAATCAGTAGGGTTAGTAATAAATATCGTGTTAGCCCTATTTATAGTTGCAGCATGTGTCCATATGTTAGGTATTGATTTATTTGCTATTACAAAGTAATTTTCAATCGACTTGATAAGGAGTAATTATTAATGTTTAAAACAATAAGTTCGAAATGTCCGATTTGTTATTTGTCTAATTCGTTTAATGTGCCGATTGCCTTAAAAGTGATGTAGATGCACCATGGTTTCAATGTTCATTTTGCTTCAAAAGAATTAACAAAAATTTATGGTTATAGACAGTTAAAAAGTTGAGAGGGTGAGAAGACTTGGATAAGGAGATTTCATTTCTTAATGAAGAACAGAAACAGTTCCTAATAGATTATGTTAAAACAAAAAAGCTCGAAGCTTTCAATAAAATTCAGACAGAAGCAAGTACTGGATACGCAGGATTCGAGGGTGCTTCAAGTGAGGATCTGCAATTATTGATAGACGAGTGGGTCTTAATCGACTACATCGATAATGGTTTTGTTGATAAGAACACACCATGTGAGTGTGGAAGGGCACTTAGGTATCAATATATAGTAAGAAACAACAAGAGTGGTCAGATCAAAAGGCTGGGGATTAATCATTTTGAAGAACATATTTCCTTAAAAAAACATGTTGTCAAAAAAATAAAAAAAGAGTTTGATTTAATAGATAAAGAGGTGTCGGAAATTTCAGAAAGAACAAGAGTGAAATGGTCAATAGAAAATGTAATTCATTATATCCCTAATGATTACAAGTTCAGTACCGACAACATAAACCGGCAATTAGATATGGGTTTAGCCCTATCAGCTAAACAGGTTAATTCTTTAATGAAGGAAGTTAATCAAACGATTCTTTCGGATAACAAGGCAGCTAAAACGTTTACTCCTGAAAATATCGACTTATTTAATTATGATGAGCCAAAAAAGATTTCAACAGTTTTCTCTCTAACTGATACTCAAAAAGAAACGATAAGAGATTTATACAACAGAGGAGTTAAAAGTTCAAGAGTTATTTGCGAAATGTTAATTGAAGACAAAATAGCTCCTTCGAATCGTTACTCTACAGGGAAACCGAAAATATTTCCAAATGTTTGTGTTTTTCTTGAAGAGATCAAAGGTAATTAAAGAAACTTAATTTCACCTGTAACTTAAAGAATTAGGGAGGGATTATTATGAATGAACGCTTACGTTCTGATTTTTTAAAAGCAGTAGTAATGGCTTCTGTTGTTATGTTGATTATTAGCATCGCATTTGGGGATGTTCTATTAATAGAATGGCTATACAGCAATGGACTCAAAATTTGGTTTTATATTACTTTTGGCTTTTCAGTCTTTGTATTTTTGGTCATTGCATTTTGGGGTTATTTTAAGGTTATTGATTGATTTTGACAGAAGGGAGACCAGCTTATGCTTTTGATGTTTATAGTTATTATCGGGATGATTCCCATTCTATGTTTTTTAGGGTATGCTGAAGAAACTGGCCGTGACCCGATGGAAATTTTAAATAGAATTTTTGTTGAAAAGAGAAGGCTTTCTAAAAAAATTCAAAACAAATAAAAGACTAATAAGTGAGTATTTAAAAATACATGATAATTTGAAGAGTACATTGGATACAGTAGAAGGCCATTCAAAATCAAACGATTCTCTAGATTTAAAAAATTTGGTGGGTGAATTTAACAGACTACTAGATGTGCTCAATATAAATTCATCCCGTTTTCATAATAAAAATGACTTGTTAGTGAGGAATTTTCCACAATCATTTTTTGAGGTGTATGTGTTGCTTATGCGTTATGACGATCCATTGAAAATAATATTTGATCAACTTTTAACTTTGATCAATGGTGATTATGATGATCTTCATATAAAAGAGATCAATGATCTTCGTGATGAAGTAACGAATATTATTTTGACTATTAAAAAGGAAGTCGAAAACACAATAAAACCATATCGTGATGAAAAAAACGATTTATTTAACATTGATGTTAAACATGCTAAGAAAATTGTTGAATTCGAAAAACAGCTGATGGAACAGCAAAGAGTAGCATTTAAAAATGCTGTTGAGGATAGCTCAATGGAACAGGTGCAGCAACTCAACTGAATTATTTATGGAAAGGTGGAATAAAGATGTTTGATCGGCCTATCACAACATTTTTAAGAATATTAAAACAAGTTTTGTTTTGCTGAAAAACTGAATTTTTTTATGCTCTTTTTGAATTTTACACAATGACATTAAGTAAAGTCATAAATCCCTTCATATCAAGGTTTATAAAAAAAGAAGACTTTTCGTTGCTCTTGAATTTTACATAACATATAATATATTAAGTTATGTAAAATTGGTAAGTAGGTGATTGGTGTGAATATGGTTAGCCCTATAAGAAACAAAAAACAACTTGATTTACTAAAAATGTATTTGAGATCAAAAAGCAAAAGGGATTACTTAATGTTCATGGTAGGGATAAGTTCAGCTTTAAGAATTAGTGACATTCTTAAATTGAAAGTCAAAGATATTTGGGACGGAAAAATGTGTAAAGATTTCATTTATCTTCATGAAGAAAAGACAGGGAAGTATAAAAGATTTCCTATAACTGAAAATCTTGAAAAAGCAATCATTGATTATATGGAAGAATATAATCCTAAACTTGAGTCATATTTGTTTTTTAGCAGAATCGGAAATAAACCAATCACCAGACAACAAGCTGCAAATATATTATCTTCTGCTGCGGATTTTGTTGGAATTAAAGAGCCTGTTTCCACACATAGTATGAGAAAGACTTGGGGATATTGGGCGTATAAAAGAGGGTATTCCCTAGCTTTAATAATGGAAGCTTTAAATCATTCAAGTATTGCTATGACGAAAAAGTACCTGGGGATTACACAAGAGGCTCTTGATGATGTTTACAGAGGTATGAATCTGTAACTATATAATAGAAGAAACTCGGAATAAGGGGATGATTTTTTGCTTGCTATTATGTTTCCAATTTTGATTTTATTTGTTTTAGGCATAAGTCTAATAGTTATTCAACGGATTATTTTTTCAGTGCTGGGGCCAGATCCATCTAAAAAGATGCAAAAATTAATGGTGACTAGCGTTATCATCTTAATACTTATCTTTATAGGTATTTGGATGACACTGAGCATCATTCAGAATTACAACTCTTTATAGTGGCTAGTTTCATTAGGGATGTTCAATCTACGAGCAAATAAAAAGAAAGGGTGATTGAATGTTATTTATAGGCTTCGCCATTGTTTTGATATTGATTGGGATTGGTTTGTTATTGGGGGTTCCCCTCAGAATACAATATGGATCAAACCA
Organism: Bacillus sp. MSP13; assembly: GCF_000815295.1. Taxonomy (NCBI): domain Bacteria; kingdom Bacillati; phylum Bacillota; class Bacilli; order Caryophanales; family Bacillaceae; genus Bacillus; species Bacillus sp. MSP13. Next base: position 45,486 of record NZ_JXAQ01000015.1, on the reverse strand, counting down.
TCTGATATCAATTCCAGTATTATGTGGTTTCCTCTTCATGCTTGGGTTTTTCATATCAATCGTGGGGATTTTTCAGCAGATGGGCTTTTCTAAATTATTTATTCAATGAATTTTTTGAAAAGGGAGATTTCAATATGGATGAGTTAGTCATAAATAAGTATGTAAAACTTTTAACCTTTTTCAGTCTGTGGGGAATGTTAATGCTGGTGATCTTACTTTATCGTAAATACATGGATTTTAAGAGGGAATTAGAAATTAAAATATATGAAAGGAATGTAAAATCTGAATTGGATCAAAGAAGAAATCTTACAGACATAGACAAAGTTCTTTAAGGCATCCTTTTGATCAGCCTCCTTATTTAAGGGGGTTATTTTATTTCCAACATTTACAGGGAACTTTCGTTCGTATTTGTATTGAATAAAGAACATTTGTTCTGTTAATATTAGATCAATAAAGGAGTGAGTCGATATGCTTAGAGATCGAGGAACAATCAAATGGACATCAATGATGCTTCCGGAACATTTAACACAGCTTAAACAAGATTTAATTGATGTGTCAAAAATTGAAAAACCATCCTTAGATGATCAACAAATCGAAGAGATGAATCTTCTCGTCTCTGAGGCACTTGAATTTAATAAAGAGTTGAAATTCAAACTCTTTAACAATGGGTTCGTTGAAAATGTTGCCGGCAGAGTCCATTACATTAATTTTGAACAACAAAAGCTACACGTAAAAGACCAGAACGACAATACAGTTTATATCAACATGAATAACATCATAGGAGTTACATACAATGATTGATTACTCACAATTTCCACGTAAGAATATACTTTGTGTCGATATGAAATCCTTTTATGCTTCTGTATCGGCTGTAACAATGGGGCTTAACCCTTTAACATGTTATCTTGCTGTTGTAGGAAATACAGAGAGACAGGGAAGTGTAGTGTTAGCCGCATCTCCTGCACTTAAAAAAGATTTTGGAATCAAAACAGGATCGAGATTGTTCGAGATACCTGAAGATCTAAGAATACACATTGTAAATCCGCAAATGAAGCTTTTCATCAGAGTTTCGACTGAGATTACAAAACTGTTTTACAGATTTGTTCCTGAAAAATGTGTCCACACGTATTCAATTGATGAATCTTTTTTAGATGCAGGAAAAGAAGATCCTGAAGAAATGGCCAAAGCAATCCAAAGCAGCATGTGGAGAGAATTTGGTCTCATGTGCACAGTAGGTATTGGAGACAATATGTTGCTCAGTAAGCTTGCACTTGACCTGGAGAGTAAGAAAACAAAAAGTGGTATTGCACGTTGGAGATATGAAGATGTACCAAATAAACTCTGGAAGGTTCACCCGTTGTCTAAGATGTGGGGGATAGGAGGGAGGATGGAAAGAAACCTAAATCGGATGGGAATATCGACTGTAGGTCAGTTAGCCAAATTTCCTTTAGAGCTGCTTGAAAAGAAATTTGGAATAATGGGGAACCAGTTGTATTATCATGCTCACGGAATTGATTTATCAGAAATAGGTGCTCCATTAATGCAAGGTCAGATTAGTTTTGGTAAGAGTCAGATTTTATTGAGGGATTATACAAGGAGAGAAGAGATTAAGGCTGTACTTCTGGAGATTTGTGAGGAAGTTGCAAGAAGGGCACGTACACATAATAAAGTTGGTCGAACAATCAGCCTGGGAATTGGCTACAGTAAAGATGATCTGGGTGGTGGATTTCACCGATCAAAAACGATTGACTTTCCCACAAATATCACAATGGACATTTATAAATGTTGCCTATTGCTCTTTAATAAGTTTTATTCGGGTAAAACGGTGCGAAGTGTTTCTGTTACGTTATCAAATATTGAAGATGACGTTAATCAGCAGCTGAGTTTATTTGAGGCGGATAATGAAAAGAGAAGAAAGCTTGGGTTCGTTATGGACGGAATTAGAAGCAAATATGGATCGAAAGCGCTTCTTAGAGCAGTTTCCTATACGCCAGCTGGAACCGCACTTCAAAGAGCTGGGCTGACTGGTGGACATAAATCATAAACCAAGAACTGACCTTACAGGAACAAAGCAATTGTAAAATTTCATAATCTTGAATATATTTCTATATTCCGGTAGAATTTAATCGAGGAGATTCCTGTTTATAATGGGGCATATAGAAGCAATGCAAGAACAATTTAGAGTCAAAGAGAAGGTGTGCAAATTGAATGAAATACCTGAGAAACATAGGGAATTATATTTTAATAAGATATCTGAAGTCTATGGAATAAGCGATAACTTTAGAATTTTTGAAGTCGGAAAAAGAGGCGTAGTAGGCTTAACATGGCATAAAAGACGTGTAGAACTAGTCAGAATGACGTTAAGCCCAAATGAAGATGATGTATCTCTTAGCATTGATGCAAAATTTGACCCTGAAAAAATTCGTTCAGAATATGATCGTATGTTTTTACTAGCTAAAAATCTGCATGAGACAGATTATAAGAGCTTGATAAACTAAAAAGCACCTGTTCTCGCAGGTTCTTTTTGGTATGAAGTAAGAATGGAAGTGGAGTCATAATTCTGTCACTACGAAACATTAAAACCCTTATAAAATAGGCTTTTTAAAATATTAGTTTACATAATCTTTATTATGGGAAGTTAAAATTTTAATGAAAATTCCGTCTCATTATCTTTAGTATACTTGTATAGTGAGACGGAATATAAATTAAGACCATATCTTTTTTGATTTTGTTTTAGCTGTCATCAAGTTGCATTTCTAGAATTGAGCTTTTCCACTGGCCTTCCCACTCTTTTTATCAAATTCAATATGATCAAGTAGCTAATCTGCTATTATTCATATACATAACAAACTCCATTGTCTACTGCTACACAAGTAAAATCATCCCAATAATACTTTCCATCACTGTCTCTAAAGAAAATTCTTACAGTGTCATTACCAAGCCATCTGTATTCTTCAACCTTATCATCAAATTGTTTGTTTCGAATTGGAGTTAAATTCCCTGGCTTAGTTGCTGCATCAGCTGCTTGTGCTCCAGATGCTAACAATGCTCCGACAAGCGCAACTGCACCCACTGCTTTCCTCATTTTGCTTTTAAACATTAGTAATCCCCCTTATAATATTGTTGGTCTACTAATGGATATCAACCTAGTAGACAACATCATCCTACCAATCCAAGGGTGAAAAAATTGTAAAATTTTGTCGAAAGAAAAAAGTTTTCCAAAAAAATACACATTTAAAATGTTATTTCACATGTAAGGAAAAAACAGTACATCTTTTATGTACTGTTTTTTTGGTTCCTGTAATAAGCTTTTAATCCGGCAGCTGCTAATGCTTTATTCCAACTGCCAAATCTAAATGCCATTGTAGTAGCTTGTTGTACTTCGTAAAATTTAGGAGGTCGACCATGTTTTTTTGCACTATTGATGAGAATTCTTATTAATTCTTCATCTGAATAGATCGTTTTTTCAGGTTTTCTTGATAAGTCTATGCCTGCTTTTTTAAGTGCATTTTTCCAACTACCGAATCTATAGCAAATCGCTCCACGTTGTGAGACTTCACGTTTATATGGTGGCCTTCCGAATTCTTTTTCTTTGTCTCTTAATATCTGGAAAAGCTCATCATCTGAGTAGCGTTTCCCGTACTTATTGCGTTCCATTATTCTCACCAAAATCACAATCAGCTGCCAATGCTTGTTTAATACTTGAGACATAAAAAAGTCTTTTGCAGTTGAGATTTTTCCCTTTTGAAAGTTTGCCACCTTTCAAAACTTTGACGCATAGGTAATGAGGAGAATCATTGATATCAACAATTTCCCAAACCCCAAAAAGGTTTTTTTGGCAACCATAATTTATTGTAAATCTTTGGCCAACTTCAAAAATTGGATCTTCTTTTGCCAATGGCTGGCTCCATCCCATAGAAGCATAAAGCTCTTTAGATGCACTCATGTTTTATAATCTCCTCTCCACGTCGCTGCTATATGGTTTTCTTATTTATCTTATGATATAATTAATGACGAATACTAACCCTATTTATTGCATAAAATAAAAAAGAACAAGGTGCTACCAACACCTTGTCATTGTACAATTGCCTGGCTCTCATTGGAGCCTATTGGCTATCTGATTTGGTAAATAGACCATCCCTAGAAGTTTCTCAGGCTCAAAGGGTGGTCTATTTCTTTTTCTCTAGATATGTCAACAGAGATAGTATGAACATCCCGAATCCGAGCATTAATGTGATTGCTTGGAAAGTTGACATTGGCATCACCCCCCTTCAGAGGGATTTAGCCAGTAGACCACCTTTGAGCTAGCCGATCAATTGTACAGCTTTCATTATACATGAAAACATTGGTAAACGCATTTAAACTTCTGAAGTGCTTCTATCTAGCATGTTTTGAAAAAAGATTGTTCAAAACATGCTCTTATTTAATGTACTCGACTAACTTCTTTATAAAAAAGTTAAATCGATTTTTTTAACTTTATAAATTTTGTTGCATATGGTTCAGTAGCTTCACGACTATGTTTTATATCTATAGATTCATCATTATATTGAGCTTTTTTTGTCCAATTATAAGAGCCACTTATTACTGTATTGAGATCAATTACGCAAAATTTATTATGCATAATGTTTTTATACATTCCTTGTTTGGGTAATCGATATGTCTCAAAATGATCTTCAAAACGAAGACCAGATTTTCTATTAATATCATCATCAATGACTATAACTTGAACATTTAAACCCTCTTTCTTTTTTTGAACCAATTCCTCAAATAGTTTTTGATCGGTAAACCATGCTACAGCAACCCAAATGGTATATTTAGCTCTTTTTATTTCCTCAATAATTTGATTTTGAATATCTTCAAAATGGGTTTCAAGTTCGACTGGTTCATCGTAAGTTTCGTTACCCATCACACAATATCTATCTTCTATCTTTTCTATGCTATAACCATTTGATTTAATAATTTTATTCAGATTAGCAATAAATACTTTTTCTTCTTTATCTTCAATTGTATTTCGATCTACATCAATTAACACTGCATTAAAAAATACTTCTATAAATTCTTTTAGTTTTTTAGAATTATTTATTCTTTTTAATCGATTAATAACATACTCTTTTCTACTCATATTACTCTTTCTTAGATCATTACCAACAAACCCCTTACCCATTTCATACATATCTTCAAATCCAACAGATTCGAATAATTTTACTAGCTGAGGACCACTAAAGTAAAACGATTCTTCCCCATTACCACATGCTATGAAATTTTTTAACTTATCCAGTGTATATTCCGTTAAATTCAAGGTACTTCCCCCATTCATATCAGTTAAATACAGCTATACAAAAATTTTTTTCGTATAAAAAGTGGAAGGAAAACACGTATTCCTTTGATTGAAAAAGCCGGTATAGAACCGGCTCAAGACACAAAACCTGTGACAACTTATTTACTTGTGATTCTTCCAAATATCATCATGTAAATTGCATATAACAATGTAAAGATTGAAAAACCACAAGTAATTGTTTTTGCATTTAAAAAATCTTTAAAAATAGCAGAGATAATAATTCCTGCCCAAAGAATTACAACATAATCACTTAATCCAATAGCCAACTTACTCACTGAATATTTTCTTGCTTGCAGCAGGATAAACTTTTTCTGTATTGGTTCAATTTTTGTAAACAACTCAGAGTGTTTGTTGATTTCTTTGTTTTCAACCTTGCTTTCCCAATTCTCTTGCCAAAATTTCGAACCACGATTAACTAATGTCCAACATAATGAACAAATAAATCCGAAATCAGCAATAATAATTGATAAGTAAAAGTTTTTTCCGTATAAACTAGAAAAACCAACAAATGCTGATGCTATAAACCCCCAAAAAAACAATGATCTCTTCCAAAACAACTCGATTTCAAAATTACGAATCTGTAAACTTACATCAAATTGTTTTGTGTCATTATTATTATTTTTTGAATTACTCACCCATAATCCTCCCATCTAAGCACCCACTAAGTTATATTTCAATTATTATTTCAACATTTGTGGGATTGTCAACTTAAACTTGTTGAAAAAACTCCCTGGGGTTCCCCTGCGGGTCTGCTCGCAGTCGTAAGCCGGTACAAACCGGCAACTCTCTGCGGCATCTCGCCGTGCTCTAAAAGGCAGGTGACCACACAGCTGTAAGCCCTCAGTCTTGCTTCGCAAGCCTGAGGGCAACACCTGAGTGTTCCTCTCCCTTTCTTAACGAGTCCGCGATAACGGAAAACCAAAATCAAAACAAGCAGGAGTGCTCCCTAAAGCCCGGTCGCATTCCCGCAGATTGTAGGGATACGCTTCAGCGTATCCCTTTTACTTTTCCCTTTTGCCTTCCGAAGCGTACAACCTCGGAGCAGACTAAGCCCAGAATAACGGCAAAGTTTGCGCCTGCGGCTCTTTACCGTAATTCTGAGCAGTCTGCGAGCAAAACGACAAGAGCAGCTACTCCTTTAGTCGTAACGGTAAAGGTTTAAAGACTCAAAGCAATTAAGCCTTTGCTTTGAGTCTTTAAATCAACCGTTTCGCTGCCGGCTATGCCGGCCAATCCGCAGCTGTCGCTTAAGCGATTCCTCCCCTCGGTCGTCACTCCTGTCATTTTGCTAACCTCGGTTGTTCGTTCTCCATGTCAAAAGGGAAAAATAATCCCCTTTGGGGACTAATCCCCTCGGAAGTCAAAAGAAAAAAGGAGAAAAGAACATGAAAAGAATAATTATTTCAGTTCGTGGTGGGGTTGCAGATATCCAAGAAAATGAATCAAATGCTAGTATTCTAATTGTCGATTGGGATAATGAAAATGAACACGAAATGGTAAAGTCTAAAAATGAAAATGATATTGTTATTGAAGTCTTAGGGGGCGTAGCAACTTGTAGTCAAAAACCAAGTGATGTTGAAGTTGAAATAATTGATCATGATGAGCAAGCAACGTGTGCTTTTTGTGGCCGTGACTATCCCGAAACAGAGATAAACATGGTCGATTATGATGATGATATTTGTACTTTTTGTGAAAGAGAGCAATTAGCGAACGGAAATCTCATTACCTACAAAAATAGTGGCGATATCGATAAACTAATAAATGCTTTATCACAATTTGAAAATTGTGCAAAAGAAATAAAGCGAATATGGCTTGAAACTGATGCGGAAACACACAGCAATCTTTGTGATGACTACCCATTTGATAAAGATTTTGAAGAAGTTGCAGAGAACATAGGTAAGTGGGTATTTACGCAACAGAAGTTATTGAAAGGATGATCATGAAATGAAAAAAGTTTGGGTCAAACACGTCATGGATGATGAAAAAAGAAAAATGACATTAAACGAGGCTTTTTTGGAAGCTCTTCAGCTTTCAGAAGGTGCTTCTGATATTTATGAAAATCAAGAATACACACTATTCGTGTTTCTTTCTCAATGTCCAAAATATATTAATCACATCTCTGAAGAATACAAGAAGAGTGTTTTGAAAAGTTGGGATTATGAGATTATCGACTGAATTAAAAATACTTTAAAAAAAGTAACAGTCAATGTGAAAACTACGTTACGTTGTAATTAAATCGGTAGCATTCAAAAACACAAGCACAATGATGGCAAAGGTTGGTCACCTTTGCCAAAGTAAAATTTAAATTGAGGTGCAATTATGATTAAGAGCAGAAATGAAGCAATTATTAAGAAAGTTAAAGGTTTACTGGCTATTGCCAATGACAATAAAAACGATGAAGAATCTCAAAGTGCGTTCTTATTAGCTCAAAAGCTTATGATTAAGCATGATATATCTGTAAGTGAGGTTGAAAACCAAAATGAAAAAGCAGATATCATAAATGGACAGGCCACAGCTTACAAGAGGTTATACTGGTGGGAAACTCGATTAGCTGGTATTATTGCAAGCAATTTCAGAGTACAACATTATTATAATAATAGAGTATTAAATGGTGAAAAAAGAAGAAAATCTTGTGTTGTTTTTTTCGGTTTTGAAAATGATGTTCAGTTGGCTAAAGAAATGTTTGTTTTAGCTTATGACGCTATTCTTCTTTATGCTGAACGATATGTTGATCAATATTATGAAAAGAATCAAATCACTAATAGGTTTAACAATCTTACCAGATCCATCAAAAACAGTTATATGAAAGGTTTCTTAGATGGCTTGCAAGATAAATTCAAGGAGCAATTAAGCCAATTAAAGTCTGAACATGGTTTGATGGTCATTAAACCTTATGAAGTTGAGAAAGCTTATGAAGAATTGTCAAAAACCTTTGGAAAACCACGGAAAATAAATATACCAAATATTTCTGACATGATCGCCTATCAAGAAGGTCATAAGGACGGCAATTCCATTGATTATACAAAATCAACAATTGATGACGAAATATTTTGATAAGTAAAGCAGCTTTGTTTAAGCTGCTTTACGAATGGAAGGAAAACACGTTTTCCTTTGATTGAAAAGCCGGTATCGAACCGGCTCAAAACCACTAACCCCCAAGGCTTGTAAGGCTTGTTAAACCAATCCTTACAAGCCTTATTTCTCTTCGCTCTCTTTGTTTTTCCCAATACCTCTTTAATTGCTACTATTTGCATCTTTTCAGTCCCTTCAAACTCTTCAAACCCTTCAAACCTCATACCTCATACCTTTCTTCTAGGGGTTCCCCTACGGGTCTGCTCACAGTCGTAAGCCGGTACAAACCGGCAACTCTCTGCGGCATCTCGCCGTGCTCTAAAAGGCAGGTGACCACACAGCTGTAAGCCCTCAGTCTCGCTTCGCAAGCCTGAGAACAACACCTGAGTGTTCCTCTCCCTTTCTTAACGAGTCCGCGATAACGAAAACCCAAAACAAGCAGAAATGCTCCCGAAAGCCTGGTCGCATTCCCGCAAATGGAAAGCCGGCTCATGGCCGGCTCGATTAAGTTCCTTTTTTTGTTTTTGTCTAGCCAAACGCCCCCAACCATGGGCAGCCAGAGGCTGCCCTGGGGGCTTTAGCATGTCCCAATTCAACATCGGTAAGTAATGCGGCGGAGCCTGCCCCCCGCATTCCTACCCGTGTTTCATAAAAAGCCCGCAAGGGTCGTCAAACTTTTTGAAAACCGGCAGCTGTTAAACCAGCAGCCCAAAAAGTTTGAGCTTAACGATCCGTAAGGCTTAAAAGCCAACGGACTCGTAACCCCTTGCCTACTTTTTGATGGGAATGCTCATTGGCCGGCAACAAAACCAAAAAAAGATTTTGACTAGCAAGGCTAGTCAAAAACAAAAAAGGAGGAAAAAACCTTGAATGAAAAAGGAATCAAAACCTTTAACAAGCACTGCAAGATAGGAGACGAACTATCTGTCTCTTTTATTTCAAGTGAAGGAAGCGACTTCGACTCTAAACATTACATCGGTATTATCACTGACATTACAGAATCCAAAGTTTGTTTAAAAAGTAATGATGAGTTGAATTTATTTGATAGCCTGCCAGCAACAAGGGATATTCCATTGTCTACTATTTATTTTTTTTGGAATAGAACCAACGGTTTTACTTTTTAAATGGGCTAGGCGTTAACAATACACACTGAAAGGAGGTGAAAATATGGACAAAATTTTTTGCATATTAGCCGTATTATTAGCAGTTATCTTCATTGTTTACACATTGAAAACAAAAGATCGTGGTAAGCGCTATGTGATTTTCTGCATCGTGTCAGCGCTGTTGTTAGTAACAGTTGTATTTTTAGATAAGCTTTTCAATTGATTTTACGAAGGGATGAAAAAACATGGAATATGTAATTAAAATCAGTAACTCATGCATTAAGGACACTTTCGAAAAATGTGGTATTGCTCCCACACGAGAACACATGGAAAAACTTGATGTTAATGAAACGTGGGAACAAATTAGGCAACATGCATTTAACGCTTTAGAGAATGTTATTAAAAATGCTGATCCCGATACGTTTATTTCTCAAAAACAATATGATCAAATGGTAGGTTCATTTTCACTTGATGACTTTCATTGTCTTGCTGATACAGAATTTCGTGAGGTAGCATCTGAAAACTATCAAGGTATGGAATTTGCTCATGCTCTTTATAATTTTGAAAATAATGAACCGAGAGGCTCTAGTGAAATAGAATCTGCTGGAAGAGTGTTCTGTCATTTTCTTGAGTGTGTTTTAGATAATTTTCTATTCGAGAATGGATATTTTACAGATGATGAGTTTGAATATTCTGTTCCTGATTTTTATATTGATGAAGATCAAGAACTTTTGGAATTTCACTGTGTAGTCGATTCTATCTTTATACGTAATAACAGAAAAGTATTTTTCAAAGTTGGGTACATTTTTACTAACACCGATATTGAGAGTGAAAAAGCTTTTCAGACAGCTTTATCAGCTATCGAAGACAACATTAAATCTCAAATAATAGGAGTGTATCAAAATGAATCTGACAGTTGATTTTTCTTTATATAACACCAAATTTGCAATGCCGGAAGTAAAGACACTTCAAATTCCTGTGCCGGATTATATAGAAGATGTTAGCAGATACCTAAATCAATTGGTTATCAACTTAAAATGGGAAGTTGTTTCCTTTGAATATACAGGAATTAAACTGGTGAGAACTAATGGCGAATATGAGTTAGTCAACGTTAAAACTCGGTAGCAATCAAAAACACAAGCATACAGATTGATAGGTGGGGATTGGTCTCCCTGCCTTTAATCTCAAATAAAATGTCAAAGAGGAGTATAGAATGAAAAATATTATGAAGTTAACCGAAGAAGATAGTTTAAAGATTGCAAAGTATTATCAAGACGGAGATCATGCCTTCTACGATCAAGATCTTGAAGAGCCGAATGTAAAGGACGCAAAGGAATGGTTTGAAGATGGTGAAAGTGAAATGGTTGGTATTGTGAGCGAATTACATGGGGGCATAATCGGATATATCCATGTAGATCATGCAGAAGATATTGTTTCTATTTTGAATTTGTATGCTATAGAAAGGTTAAAATAACAATTTAAACAGAATGGAGATGGTTAAGTATGAAAGCAGATTTTTATATAGATGTAGAAATTTTAAAATCAGAATATATTTATTTAAACGGTATTCAAGATGAAGAAGAAATTTTAAATTCATATCAATATGATGTTGGATTTTCCAAAAAGATAGGAACGAGAATAGAGTGTTTAGAAGGTTTTAAGAAAAAATACATTCATTTAAACGTTAAATTTGATGGAAGAAAAGGTGTCCAAAATGAAGATGTGATGGCGGCACTTGTAAGAGAAGGCCTTGCTTTAGATACAGGGGTCAGATCGATTTTTGGAAATTACTATAAACCTACAGAAAATCTGAAAAATCTTTTGGATGAACAGCTTAAGCAAAGAAAGAAATTGGCGGGAGTTGCCTAGTTTATTGAAATGAATATTTTAAACGGGAAAGGTCGGAAAACTAAGGTTTTCCCTTGATTCATAACGCAGGCATTGAGCCTGCTTTTTTGGTTGCTGAAGCAACCAAGGTAAAACAACGCCAAATTGTAGGGATACGCTGAAGCGTATCCCTTTTACTTTTCCCTTTTGCCTTCCGAAGCGTACAACCTCGGAGCAGACTAAGCCCAGAATAACGGCAAAGTTTGCGCCTACGGCTCTTTACCGTAATTCTGAGCAGTCTGCGAGCAAAACGACAAGAGCAGCTACTCCTTTAGTCGTAACGGTAAAGATGTAAAAACTCAAAGCAATAAAGCCTTTGCTTCGAGTCTTTACATCAACCGTTATGCTGCCGGCTCTTTGCCGGCCAATCCGCAGCTGTCGCTTAAACGATTCCTCCCTTTGGTCGTCACTCTTGTCCCTTTGCTAACCTCGGCTGTTCGTTCTCCATGTCAAAAGGGAAAAATAATCCCCTTTGGGGACAAATTTCGTTCGGAAGACAAAAGGAGATTAAAAAATCATGCTAATCAAAAGAAGAACAGCTAAAAAAAGTGATCGTGGGATATACCTACAGGATGCACAGCTGAACAAAACTCAATTTAAAGCTGGATCCCATTTCAAATACATTATTGATTCAAAACAAAAACAAATAGTTATTGTCCCTTCTAAATCTGAGGGTAACACTGTTTCAAGAAGAAAACAGAAAGACAACACTTTAAAGCCTGTTATTGATATCAGACGAAAAGAAGCACTACGTGTGTTTAAAAATTCAGATCAATTAGAGGTTGAAATTTATGAAGATCAGATTATAGTCAGAGGTCTAGTTGAAGAAAAAGAAAATATTCTGTCCAAAGTAAAAAACATCTTGCCTTTCAAAAACAAGAAGACTGCCTTTGCCAATAAAAAAGTTAAAAAGAAAATTGAGGTTCAGTTTTCTAAGCACCAACTAAGAAATGTTGTCGGACAAGACTTCGAACAGCTTACCATATTTGATGTTATTCAAGAGTCTAAGACAGTATCAACAGATTCATATTTTAATACCAAAAGCTTTAAACACGCTCTTAAAAATTTAAATATCCCCTTACAAGTCATCAGCCTGTTTAGTGGTGCGGGGATTATGGATCAAGGATTTGTAGAAGCAGGATTTGAAATTAAATTTGCTCTTGAAAAAAATGAAGATGCAGTAAAAACATATGCTCACAATATTGGGAATCATATAATTCAGGCTGATATTGAAAAGTTTGATTTTACGGTGTTCGATAAGATAGGTGCTCCCATTATGATTGCAGGCCCGCCATGTCAGGGGTTATCGTCCGCAAACAGAAAAACGAACTTTTTAGATAATCCAAATAACAAATACATTAAATATTATATAGAGGCAATTAAAGCTAACTCTCATTGTAAAGTGTTTGTTCTCGAAAATGTGGAAGAGATTTTGACGGCAGGAAATGGGCGTTTTAAAAACGAGATTTTAAGCGAACTGTCTGACTTTGAGATTACAACTGGTGTCATCAATTCTGCTGATATGGGATCTGCTCAATCAAGGAAAAGAGCAATCTTTATTGGTTCTAAGATTGGCAGGATTGAGATTCCAAAACCAATTCGAGTACCTGGTGCATATAAAACTGTTCGCGAAGCATTCGAGGGATTACATGATAATCTTCCAAACCAAAAGGACATAACAAAACCGAGAGCAGAGACACTTGAAAAGATGAAATATATCCCGCAGGGTGGCAACTGGACGTTCATTCCTGATTTCTTGAAGAGTGATAAAATGAAAACAGGGAAAACTCATAGTTCAATTTTTAAACGACTGGAATATGACAAGCCTTCAATTACCATTACTAACGTAAGAAAAAGCAATATCCTTCATCCGGTTGAAAATAGGGTGTTAAGCATAAGGGAATGTGCGAGGCTGTTTGGTCTTAAAGATAATTTTATCTTTAAAGGTCGCTTAAGCTCTATGCAACAACAAATAGCAAATGCAGTTCCTGTGGAACTAACCAAATCTGTTGCGTATGCAATTAAATCTGTTATCAATAAAGTGAATAAGAGACACGATCCTTTAAGTCCAGTTTTAATTTAAACTGGATTTTTTGGTTTTTCGCATGGAAAGAAAAACAAGTTTTTCTTTGATTGAAAAGCCGGTATCGAACCGGCTTAATAAGAGGATGGAAAACTGAGGTTTTCCATGACTAAACAAGCAGGTTAAACCTGCTTGATGGTTGCTAAAGCAACCCAAAAACCTATTGCGTCTCTGTTTCCCTATCGGCAAACAGAAACGCAGCTAATGTCCTTTGTTCTTTCTTTTTGGTCAATGTTATAATGGTTTTGCCATAATGACTAATGATGCTGGTATCATCATAGTCTAAATCACCTCAAAGATCAGTGTGTTAACACACTGGTCTTTTTTATTTCATTGCAGTAATAATTGCAGTGAAAATTCCAATTAAAACGGTTGCTGTTGCTCCGTTTGAAACGATGAGTAAATTAATCGTATCTTTGTCCATCTGTCTCGCCTCCTCTTTATATTTCAAAGCATAGCACATCATTTAATTCATTTGTGATTGCTTACTATCAAGATCAAAAATTGATCAAAAACCTTTCTCTAGGGGTTCCCCTACGGGTCTGCTCGCAGTCGTAAGCCGGTTACAAACCGGCAACTCTCTGCGGCATCTCGCCGTGCTCTAAAAGGCAGGTGACCACACAGCTGTAAGCCCTCAGTCTCGCTTCGCAAGCCTGAGAACAACACCCGAGTGTTCCTCTCCCTTTCTTAACGAGTCCGCGATAACGGAAAACCCAAAATCAAAACAAGCAGGAATGCTCACAAAAGTCTGGTCGCATTCCCGCAAATGGAAAGCCGGCTCATGGCCGGCCGATTAAGTTCCTTTTTTTGTTTTTGTCTAGCCAAACGCCCCCAACCATGGGCAGCCAGAGGCTGCCCTGGGGGCTTTAGCATGTCCCAATTCAACATCGGTAAGTAATGCGGCGGAGCCTGCCCCCCGCATTCCTACCCGTGTTTCATAAAAAGCCCGCAAGGGTCGTCAAACTTTTTGAAAACCGGCAGCTGTTAAACCAGCAGCCCAAAAAGTTTGATCTTAACGATCCGTAAGGCTTAAAAGCCAACGGACTCGTAACCCATTGCCTGCTTTTTAATGGGAATGCTCATTGGCCGGCAACAAAAACCAAAAAAAGATTTTGACTAGCAAGGCTAGTCAAAAACAAAAAAGGAGTTAACTTCAGTGACGAAAAACGACATAGCTCTGGTAATAGCCAGATATTATTTTGATTTAGAACAAGAACTTGAATTAACGGAGGAAGAGAAGGAACTTGCTAACGATCCAAATGATACTAAGCACTATCAAGATAAATGTGATGTTGTTATAGAAAAGTTGAGACTGTTATCTAACATAAGGCGAGATTTGCGAATTTCTGATATCAAGTTTTGGCGAGGATTAAAAATAGCTGAACGTCAAAACAAAAAGGAGTTAACTACACCATGAAAAGAATTTCTCTAAAAGAAATACAATTAAACAGATATGAAGGAATTCCAGTAAGTAATACCGTAACCTCATGGGCTGAGGCGGAATCGACATTATGTAAATGGGCAGCTACTGCACCCGAAGATGGTGCTTATGATAAAGTTGGTTTTTGTATTATTTGGACAGATGAAAGTCAATATAATGGACGTTTTGATCTTCAAAGGAAGCACTTATTAGCCCCTCACCCACTTTCATTACATGTGGTGTCTGAACTTACATACGCATGTGAACATGCTGATGCAAAGCTAAAGGAGATAGCAAATGATATGTTATCGACCTTAGACCTGGGGAGGGCAATGAAATGAATCTTTTCTTTAGAAACATTAAACGGTCAATCAATGATCTTAATACTAAATTGAAGTACATTAACACCTTTATTACAGCTGATGAAGAAAAATTTAGACAAGCATCGATAATATCAACTAGTGCATTTACATTAAGGTCTATTTTTCAAGACATAAGAGGTAAAGAAGCAGATGATTTATATAAACAGCTTGAAACAATAAATCAAGAATGTTCAAGAATCATGTCCGAAATAAACAATATTAAGGTTTCTTAATGGAGGCGTTTAAATGAAAGCTTTTAAAACATTTTCTGAGTGGTTAGATTCTAAAGGTTGGGTATCCAAAGAAGAGCATTATAAACGAATGTTTGAGGATTGTTATCCAAAATCAGTAATTGATAAACGCTGGAGGGAAATTATAGAACAATATACGGATTATTTAGCCGAAGAAATACACAAACTGGATGAGACAGCTTACTCTGGCCCCCCTATAGGATCAACGGAAGATATAGCTCAATATGACAGAAAGATGGCTGAATATAACCAAAAGAAAGAAGAACTTCGCGTCTACATGACAAATGAATTTAACTGTACAGAAAATGACTGGTTCTCTCTCTTGGATAAAGCTCTATTATGGGAGTTGTGATATGACTGATAAATGCGGGAAAACCCGCATTTTTTTATTTATTTCGCATTGTAGGAAAACAAGTTTTCCTTTGATTGAAAAAGCCGGTATCGAACCGGCTCAAAAACCAAACCCCCGTGAAAGGCTTTGTGTTAACACAAAGCCTTTCACGCATCCCCTTTAATCCAATAAGTTTAGAACATTACTTTTTTGATCCCGATACTTATAAGCCATAGTACTACTAATAGTAATGCTACTATCAATACTAATTTCAGTATCGGTATTATTGTTAGGATTATGATATTTTTTCACCCAATAAATAAAAAACCTTTCTTCTAGGGGTTCCCCTACGGGTCTCCTCGCAGTCGTAAGCCGGTACAAACCGGCAACTCTCTGCGGCATCTCGCCGTGCTCTAAAAGGCAGGTGACCACACAGCTGTAAGCCCTCAGTCTCGCTTCGCAAGCCTGAGAGCAACACCTGAGTGTTCCTCTCCCTTTCTTAACGAGTCCGCGATAACGAAAACCCAAAACAAGCAGAAATGCTCCCGAAAGCCTGGTCGCATTCCCGCAAATGGAAAGCCGGCTCATGGCCGGCTCGATTAAGTTCCTTTTTTTGTTTTTGTCTAGCCAAACGCCCCCAACCATGGGCAGCCAAAGGCTGCCCTGGGGGCTTTAGCATGTCCCAATTCAACATCGGTAAGTAATGCGGCGGAGCCTGCCCCCCCGCATTCCTACCCGTGTTTCATAAAAAGCCCGCAAGGGTCGTCAAACTTTTTGAAAACCGGCAGCTGTTAAACCAGCAGCCCAAAAAGTTTGAGCTTAACGATCCGTAAGGCTTAAAAGCCAACGGACTCGTAACCCCTTGCCTGCTTTTTAATGGGAATGCTCATTGGCCGGCAACAAAACCAAAAAAAGATTTTGACTAGCAAGGCTAGTCAAAAACAAAAAAGGAGATGAACAAATGATCATAGTCAAACTCAATATTGTTGATTACGAATTAATGCCCCCTCTTCCAACTTATTACGAAGTAACTGAATAAAAAACGGTAGCAATCAAAAACACAAGTATAAGGGTTATCGGTCGGGGGTTGGTCTCCCCTTCCACTCAATTTTCAATACAAAAGGAGATAACAAGCACATGAACATTTTAAGCAAATTAAATGAAATCACTATCAATAATAATGATCGAATCGCAGAAACAGACAGTAAGTTTTGTGTAAATCAATATTATCAATATGTGGCAGCACGTGAAGCACTACAACAAGCTCTAGATATCATTAAGCCAGTATACGATAAAGAAAAAAACAGCCTTTATGGTAGTTACCTTGATAATTATTACGATATTAACTACTTAGAAAAACGATTAGAGGAAATTAAAGGACAATTTGTTTCAAAAATCGTTAACCATTTCTCACGGCGGTATAATGTGAGCTTGGATACTAACATTATTATGGAAAAATACGATTTAAACCTTAATCACAATGATATTATGGGTGAAATTTTTGAACAGCTAGATGGCTTTAGTTTCGAAGAAAAAGCAGTACATGAATTAATTCAAGCAACAAAAAACACAATATATAATTTTGATAAAAAAGTGACTATCAAAAAAGCCTCTTTAAGCATTACCGATTATGTATGTTGGGATTCATGGACATGGTCAGGTTTGAGAATTTCTTGGGATTCTAAATTGGGAACATTTTTTCAAGCACTTAGCCATTTTGAAAATGGCAGCGTAGAAACATTGTATTCCCTCAATCGTATGTTTGAGCACTTGAGAGAAGGGTCAAACCAATATGACATTTTTAGTAAATATGAATTTGATTATAAGAAAATTAAATCAATTAAGGTCTTTAAAAACCGAAAAATCACTGTAGAGTTCAAAGATCATGCGTTAGCCCAAGAATTTGCGAATACTTACCTAAAAAAATAAATCACTAAGTTATGCGGGTGTACAGTGTACACCCGCAATAAAAGGAGTTCACCAAATGAAATACAACATAAGTCATTATAAAATCCCTCAACATGAACGGAAAACAGCAAATGAAAAGTTATTGTATCTCATTGATCATAATATGTGTGAAGAGTACGGAATCACTAAAACAGATGTTTTTAATTCTTTCACTGGTGACGGTGGTCTGCATGGCTTGGAATTCAAAGCATATAAGAATTTTCACAGCTATACAGAAGCAAAAAAAGAGATTGAAAACGGTCAGTTTTTCACTTCTCACGAAATTTCACGTTTTTTACTCGATTGCTTAAAGCCTTCACAACATGATCTAGTTGCAGACTTAACCTGTGGTATGGGGAATTTCTTTAATTATTTGCCTAATGAAGTGAATGTTTACGGAAACGAACTTGATATAAAAGCCTTCAAAGTGGCACGTTTTTTATATCCTGAAGCCAATATAACAAACCAAGATATTCGATTTTATAATCCTGGTATTAAGTTTGATTTGATCTTAGGCAATCCCCCTTTTAATTTAAAATGGGATGTTGAAAACAACAGTTATTTGAGCCAGTTGTATTACTGTCTAAAATCTTCCGAGCTTTTAAAGCCTGGCGGACTTATGGCGCTGATTGTGCCAAAAAGTTTCATGAATGATGACTTTTCAGATGCCGGAATCATTCATGAAATAGGTGCTAAATTCAATTTTATATGTCAATTCCTTTTACCTTCTAACGCTTTTGAACATACAGGCGTAAAAAATTTTGAAACCAAGATCATGATTTTTCAAAACAAAAGCATTCATTTAGAAGAACAGCCTTTCAATATTAGATATGAACACATCAATATTGATGAGTTAGGGGCGCAGCATATTTATAACAGTTTCGTCCTTCCAGCCCTTAGAGAAAAAGAAAAGGTTAGCCAAAAAATTAAACTCGAAATCGCTTCAGCTGGTCAAGAAGAAAAGGAATTCATGTACAAAGTAGATAAGTTGTTATTTGATATTAAACGGCACGCAAAAACAAAGAAATATTACAGCAAATGCCGCGAATATGTGAACCGATACCATACGCAGCAAAAACCTGAAGGGATGGACTATTCCGAATGGAACAAAACAAAAGTGACAAAAAACAAAGTCATCCGGTATCTAAAAAATACACTTAATAAGCAGCACAAAACCGAAAAGGACGAAACAAGGCTTGTCAAAACTAGATACGGTTTAAAGCTGAAGCCGTACAGCCGTAAACAAGGCATGTTATTAAATCGCTTAAAAGACACTAAAGAAATGACTTTCGCTGACATGCTTTTACAAGAGGTATACCCTTTTTCGGATAAGCGATATTTAGCCATGTTCAAAAAGAAACAAAGGGCTTTCAAATCAGTAAATACAGCCTTTTCCGATATTGAACCAGACAGCAGCACAACAAATTTTCTTGATGATCTTGTCATAAAAGACACCGAAAATGATAAGGAAATCAGATTAAACGATGTTCAAAAAGCTGATACAGCTAAACTTTTGCAGAAAAACTCTGTTTACCTTCAATGGGGAACAGGATCAGGAAAAAGCATTTCCGCAATTGCTCAGATGCTTTACAGGCAAAAATACAACAATGTGAGAAATATTTTCATCATTGCGCCGGCTATCGCAATACAAAACAACTGGGCTGATATTTTAGCAAACTATGAAATGGACTTTACCCATATTAAAAGCCTGAAGGACATTTACAGTATTCAAAAGGGCCAAATAGTTTTAATGACTTTCGGTATGCTTACCAAATATCAAAAGTTTGTTAAAAAGCATATCAAAATGCAGAGTCAAAAGGTCATGCTTGTTTTAGATGAGGCGGACGGCATTTCAAACCCTTCATCCAAACGCACAAAAGCAGTTTTAAACTGTTTCCGGCGTGTTAAATATAAGCTTTTACTGAGTGCCACCAGTACGAGAAACAACATTGCTGAAGCTTTTACAGCTTTTGAATTGCTATACAATAATTCTGTGAATATGCTTTGTGAGGCCGAACTTATTTATGTTCAAGACAAGGAAACCAAAGATTTAAAAAGTGTCTATAACCAGGATAATTACTTAAAGCCATTTCCGGCATATAAAAAAGGACATACGTTGTTTAAAAGATGTTTTTCACCTGAGAAAACGACTGTGTTCGGTATCGGAAAGCAAAATCAAGACGTTTACAATGGTGAGTATTTAAAAACTCTAATTGACAAAACAATGATTACGAGGACATTTGAAGTGGTTTCCGGCAAAAATCTGTATAAACTTACTCCATCCTTCTGTTCTTTTAACCAGGATGAAGAGCAACTATACAGTGTAATTATTCAAGAGTTCTATAAACTGGCTCATATGTTCAAATCAACAGGGAACGCCCGCAAAGATGCGTTGCTGCAAATCATAAATCAGTTAAACAGCCTTCTGAAAGCGTGTGTAACGCCTGATAAGTTCCCAGAGTATTACAGCTCTCAAATGCCCTCAAAAGCCTTGAAAATGCTGTCTATGCTTAATAAATGGGATAGTGAACATGTTGCCATAGGATGTACACACATACATACTGTACAGAGCTATGCTTCCTATATCAGAAAGCATTTTCCTGATCGTCCTCTTTTCATTATTACAGGTGACAAAGTAAGCTTGAAAAGACGGAAAGAAATTGTCCGATCATTAAAAAGCACTGAAAATGGAATTTTGATCTGTACCCAACAATCATTATCCAGCAGCATGAACATCGATTTTGTAAATAAAGTTCTACTTTTGGAGTTACAATGGAATTTTGCGGCCATGCATCAGTTTTTCGCTCGCTTTATTCGTTATACTTCAGATAAACAAAAAGATATTCGCTTTCTCACAGTCAAAAACAGCATCGAGGCCAATTTGTTAAAATTGATTATGGCCAAAGAAAAACTTAATTCTTTCATGAAAAACGATTATATGGACGATGAAGAAATAAACGAAAGGTTTGGCATTGATAGTGACATATTAGATATGCTTTTAACAAAAGAAACGGATAAGGACGGAAAAAGCTACATTGCTTGGGGAAATCAAAAGTTCTTAAAATCATCTTAATGAAGTAACCGCCCCTATTGGCGCGGTTACTCGCTTTCGCATGGAAGGGAAACAAGTTTTCCTTTGATTGAAAGCCGGTATCGAACCGGCTCAAAGAGGATGGAAAACTAAGGTTTTCCATATTTGAGCAAGCAGGGTAAACCTGCTTGGAGGTTGCTAAAGCAACCTTTAAAACCCCTAAAACCTTCTCTGGTGATTTGCTGACGCAAACCACCAGACGGTGATGTTATTCATTCATGCAATGGATTTTACAGAAGGGGAAATTTAATTTATAAAGGCTACAGTTATATCTGCCTGACTGTCCAGCCGCAGATGTGTTATTACTTCAAGTGTTACTTTTTTTATCAGTTTTCGGTTTACAACGTAAACTGAACCAATGTATACTGAATATATAGTTGGTTAAAAGGATTTAACCAGCTTTATAGGGTTAACACTTTAGAGTTCTGTATAAAATAAAAAATACCGGAGTGCGCCAACACTCCGGCCTGTACAAATGCTGGCTCCCTTTTGGTTTTTTAACTATGATGGTGCATTAGCCAACCCTTGGATTCTCAGGCCTCTGGGTTGTTGTTATTAATCGTGAGCATTAAAGTAATAATTTGAATCATTATAGTTAATAGCTCATATGTTGTCATAGCGCACCCCCTTTCATGGGGATCTAGCCAGACATATGTACAGGAATTATTATACACTAGACAACCGTATTTGTGGTTGTCTTTTTTGTTTTTAAAGCTCTCTCTCTATTAGTAACACTATATTTAGTATACTATGTTCCGTACAAATCACAACATATAGATTTGTTTTTGTGAAAAGTTCATATTTATCCCTCCTTCCTTTGACAATTCAGCCCATCCTCTAGTGAAACCAGATACTATGCCTTTACATCACCTTTCTTTAACTCAGTAACTCCCCCTTTACTTTTAATATAGCACTTCTCCCTTTCAATCCCGAAAAGTTCTTTTTTTACCTAACATGACTGCGTGTTTTTTTATGCCTTATTTAAAGTTGCAACCAAAAATAATTCCTCCTAATAAATTGGTCTTATTTTTCCTTTACACTTCATAACTTGCATTCAGCAAATATTCTAGGACATTACATATAGAAAACCTCCTTACATAAATAACTGCGTATTATACTTTCAAATTGGACTCGATTTTTTCTAAGTTGGGGTATCTTTCTTGAAAATGTGACATTAAATTCAAAGAAGTAGTACGACTCCTTCACTAGATCCACCAATTTTTCAAACCGCACTGTAATTTTTAAAAATGCATCATCCGTTACAATTTAGTTCTAGATACTTAAAAAATAGTGGGGTTCCCCTACGGGTCTGCTCGCAGTCGTAAGCCGGTACAAACCGGCAACTCTCTGCGGCATCTCGCCGTGCTCTAAAAGGCAGGTGACCACACAGCTGTAAGCCCTCAGTCTCGCTTCGCAAGCCTGAGAACAACACCTGAGTGTTCCTCTCCCTTTCTTAACGAGTCCGCGATAACGGAAAATCCAAAATCAAAATAAGCAGAAATGCTCCCGAAAGCCTGGTCGCATTCCCGCAAATGGAAAGCCGGCTCATGGCCGGCTCGATTAAGTTCCTTTTTTTGTTTTTGTCTAGCCAAACGCCCCCAACCATGGGCAGCCAGAGGCTGCCCTGGGGGCTTTAGCATGTCCCAATTCAACATCGGTAAGTAATGCGGCGGAGCCTGCCCCCCGCATTCCTACCCGTGTTTCATAAAAAGCCCGCAAGGGTCGTCAAACTTTTTGAAAACCGGCAGCTGATAAACCAGCAGCCCAAAAAGTTTGAGCTTAACGATCCGTAAGGCTTAAAAGCCAACGGACTCGTAACCCCTTGCCTGCTTTTTAATGGGAATGCTCATTGGCCGGCAACAAAACCAAAAAAAGATTTTGACTAGCAAGGCTAGTCAAAAACAAAAAAGAAAAGAAAAAACCAAACAACGGAGTGATTTACATGAAAGTAGTGAATATTGATTTTTCTCCAAAAGAGCTTCAAAATACATACGATAGCAATGCTGAAGGACTTTTAATTTATCGGAAAATGTATCTTATACATGATACTCTATGTAGTTCATTTGAAAATGCTTGCAAATATTGCGATGGGAAAGGAACGATTATCCCTGTATATGTAAGGATGGATTGTGATGACGACTTAAGTTCTGCATTCCTTAATGGATCTGATCAATATTTTCAAACATCCATGGATGATATTGCTGCCGAATTTCTAGAAGCTGTTAAGAATGGTGAAAAAATAAGTCTTGCCTATACGATTAATTCAGGGCCAGATAAAAAACACGGTAAAGAGATTGAAAGGCTTTATGATTATATAGGATTAAATATAAAACCAGCCTTGCTTAATCGTATTGCTGAAAAGTTAGGCTTTATAGCAGAACATCGATTTTCTGTTTACCCCAATAAGATTATTTACTCTAACCCCTTTAAAGATACAGAGAAGGAACTGGTATTTGAAGTGGAAATCAGAAATGTCTCCAATCCTGACTTTATCGAAATTAAAGATGCTTATTTTATACCAAATGAACATTAAAGATGTTTTAATGGTCGTCTTTTTTAATAATTACACTTGTCCTGGGTATCCATTTTGAATGGATACCAGGACATAAAACAGGCGAATAGGAGAGATTAAAATGTTTGAAATTCCATGTAAAAAATGCGGTGGTAAAGGCGTAATCCCTTATTACAGACATAT
The DNA here is from genome assembly GCF_000815295.1 of Bacillus sp. MSP13. Classification (NCBI taxonomy): domain Bacteria; kingdom Bacillati; phylum Bacillota; class Bacilli; order Caryophanales; family Bacillaceae; genus Bacillus; species Bacillus sp. MSP13. Next base: position 21,906 of record NZ_JXAQ01000015.1, on the reverse strand, counting down.
AAACGGTGGCGAATGCTTTGACTGTAGTGGGTCAGGAATCGAGGAAGTATCGAAAGAAGAATATGACGCATATTTAGAGAACGAGAAGTTCAAAAAAAGGGTGAAGGAAAAGGGAACCTTTGTTGTCTTCAATAAAGCAACAGACGAGTTTGAATATTTCAAGTCGGAGAAAGAAGTGACTGGAAAATATGGAAACTTCTATAGTTTTGGAAGAAAATACGCAGGTTATTCAGCATATTTCTTTGATAAACATAAAGATTTGGTGCTTAAGCAAAATTACTACGGTGACAATAGTTTTATACAAGATTTTAGAAAACAAGTGATAATTGATAAGAAAGACAAACTGAAAAAATGGATCGGAATGTTAAATGGATGGTTAAAAACGGCGATTGAAAACAAAAAATTCGCCGATGAAATTTCCGAATTGAAAATCATGATTGCAGAAACTGAACTCATGATTGCAGAAGCTGAACAAGAGTTACAATCAATAAGTTGAATTGTCTAGCAACATAACAGAATTAGGATGTCAGTGCCCTGCCTTAAAGGCAGGGGGTATTTCTAAATCATTTAGAAACTCAACCGTAAGACTAAAAGCCCCCTATATAAAGAAGTTAAAGGATAATTATATGTGAAACAAAAAATAATTGCGTCAGAGAAGCCCTCAGCAACACAGAAAATATAAGATAAAATGAAAAAAATGATTTTTTCGGTGCAAGTGGTAACAGGATTCAGCACGTCATATCTCATACAAAAACTGACGAGGTGATTGTAAATAAAACTCGCAGAATCACTAAGCACCGGAATATAAAAACTATCTAATGGGAGAAGTTAAAATGAAGACATGTCCTTACTGTGCAAGTCCAGTTGAAAGAGAAAAGAATCACTACTACTGTGACTTCTGCTGCCTCAATATAACACCAAACCAGGTACAGGAGGATGGGAATCGCAGTATAATCAGCTTTTCTGATAACTCGTCAGAAAATGCTCTTAACAAAACAACTCCTGAATTGATGACTTTAGAAACCATCGAATTATTACACTTGTTAAGAATAGCAAGGAAGGAACGGAAATCTGCTTACACACAATTAACACAGATTGACCGCACTGAAGATAATAAAACAGCTGTAGAACATGCTCATCAGGACTATCAATATTTTTCAAAGAAAACCTATGTGCTGGAGAACCTTCTAAGGCAACGATTCGGCTATATTCCTGAAAAACTGGATGACCAGTGTTTTAAAGAATTTCATAAGTTGATTGCAAATAAAAAAAACACGGCAAAAATGAGAGTGTATTCTGACTGAAAGGATGTTGATATGTATTATGGAACTCCCACCGGTTAATATATCACAAGTGGCACTAAGGAAAATGCTTACCGATGTTATCAATGAATTCATTCGAATTGAAAAGTCGGAAACAGGTTTAGCCTATCAACAAAAATCCTTTTATATCAGAGGAAAAATCTCATTAATCACAACACTTATTGATGAAAAATGGAGCTATAAAGAAACCGGCCAGAGCTATTTTGAATTTCTGAAGAACCTGGTTGATAAATATGAATTAGATGGTGTTTGGAGAATAAATGACCTATAGAGATTAATGAAATTCATGTTTTACACATAACTTTGCAATAATGTATTATTAACATATAATCAATCTTTGTGCTTGAAGATTGATTGCTACCTGCCCCGGAACTAGACCATCCGGGGTTTTTTAAGGAATACATTGAAGATATTCTAAAATTTACCGATAAAAAGTACAAGATTGGAAAGTGGAGGTAGACATGAAGAATATAGAGCATATTAAGAAGATGAAGAGCAGTATTCTTTTCTCTGTTGTTTGGCGATCATTATTTTTTGTATTATATCCAGCATTTATAGGGGCTGGACTTCCATTGATAGGTGTTAAATTGCCTTCAGAAATGCTGTTTATATTAAGTTTTATTGGTTGTATGATGGTTTGCTTAAGTATAGTAACTCATACAAGAAACCTCGTTAATATAAAAGAAGTTCTAAGACTGTATGATTCAATGGAAAGAGAGCTTGTTGGGAAGTATTCAATTGACGCTAAAGTTTTGGACGACATGCTTGATAACACCAGAGAAAAGTATCGTCTTCAAATATCTTTTGATCGAGAATATGACATAGAGGATTTATATAATATACAAGAGTTGAATAAAGATGATCGAGCAGGTAAGTATTTTGATCAATATCTTAATCCTGCTAGTAATGTAAAAGATGAAATCCGTATGGCCATTGTTCTGAAACGGACAGCAGAAGATTTCTTATACTCAGTGTTTAACTCAAAACCTCTATTCGGTGTAGCCGGAAGGATTTACTTTCACAAATGGAATATGGCCCGATTAGATGAAGAACTACTGCCCATGATCCAAAAGCAAGAAGAAAAAATGAATAAAACAAATTAAAAAAAAGTACCTGAAGGTTTTCAGGTACTTTTTTTAGGAAAAACTTACTTGTAACAAAGAAAATTATTATTTGTTAATATAGGTTGCGTCCCTTCACCTTATCAAGTCTAAAAGAAGGTGATTTTTTGTTTATATCTCCTATGCTGCTCGAATCCACAAAAGATCCATTCGATGATGATTCTTATATAACTGAGCTGAAATTTGATGGCATACGGCTTGTACTATCAAAATTCAATAATCAAATAAAGCTATATACTCGTCACAAGAATGAGGTTAGCAGCAAGTTTCCCGAATTATTGAATTTGGATGTGCCGGACGGTACTGTGCTAGACGGTGAAGTAATTGTAACCGGTGCAGACGGATCTCCTGATTTTGAGGCTGTCATGGAGCGATTTGTGTCTAATAAATCCCCCCATAAGATCGTTTATTGCATTTTTGATGTTATATATTCAAATGGCCAATCTATTGCATCAAAGCCACTGACACAACGAAAGGAAGCTCTTAAAGCCCTTGGAATAAACCATCCGAACGCTTTTGTACTTGAAGGGATAAAAGGAAATGGTGTCTCTTATTTCAGCATGGTTAAAGAAAAAGGACTCGAAGGTATTGTTCTAAAAAAAGCAAACTCATCATATGAAATTGGCAGGCGCTCTAAGAACTGGATTAAAGTCATCAACTATGACTTTACTGAAGTGCTGATAACCGGATACTCCCGTAAAGATATAAAATTCTTGCTGACATATCAAGACGGTACGCCTGCTGGAATGATGGAATTTATGCCAAAGTCTGAACGTCACAAGTTTCATTCAGTGAAAAAATTAACCTCTGAAACTGAAGATTTTGTTTTTATTGAACCTATCCCATGCAAAGTTAAGCACCGGTTTAGGACTAAGCATGGAAAACTTCGTTTGTCTTCATTTGTTTCTTGGAGAGAGTAACCTCTCCAGTACATAACAATCTTATTTATTGCTGCTTAACCCCAACACCTGATCAAGGGGGGTTTTTGTGTTAACAACAGCTTGGCTACTTGTTACCTTACGTCTCTATTCATGAGGTGGCGAAAAATGAACAATTACATTGGTTGAATGTATCTGTAAAAGCTCCCCTGTATCAAATAATATTTCAAACCCACCTTTACGCTTTGAAAATAAACTCCGTTTATCCCTTATGGCAGTTACTGTTGCCCCATCCAAAAAACCTGGGGGCTTATATGTTTGGCCAAGGGTATAGGTTTCAGAATTAACCGTAATTGACTTTATGGTTTGCATTTAGTTTCCTCCCATAGAAAGTATTCTAGGACAATTAGAAACTTGGAAAAATAAAAAACCTCTCAAACTGGTTATCAGCTCAAGAGGTTCTCATTCAAATTTATATTATATTATATTAAAGTCTGCGGCCATGATGTCAAATGGTCTCGTGATCATCCTTCTGTAACTTATTTATTATTGGATATGACCAGGCGACGTAATATTTTAAAAGCAACAGCAATGATTATATATGCAGTAAGAATGAGCAGAGGAATGTAATTACGGCTAGCTGCATTTGTCACGGTATAACTATGCACAGACAAGGCTAACCAAAGACCCAATATTATTATTAAAGAATACTTTGCAACTTTTTTCAAGAAATTCCTCATAAGTCACCCCTTAAAACGCTTTCTGATTATATATGCTACTTACTTTTATTATATCTTATAGGACTGTAAGGTTCAATCTAACTCACAAGTAAAAAGATAATATATATTTTGTACATTGTACTAAATATTCATAGTATATTTATCATTTTGCCATGTGCATCCCTCTACCTTTTTTACAAGGGAGGACAGCGTGATTATCTTAATTCTTGATGGCTCCACACTCAGTATCCTGGATACTCTCATACTCTTCACCTAACAAATAATCAATATGCCTTCTAATATCATCTTCATCCTGAAAAAAATCCCCCTCTATTTTGCCAAAACATGCGGGAAACTTTGTTAACATAAGAAAATAATCCAATCCGGGGTTTTCCGGGGCATTGATTATTTTATATTGTATGGAATATCCCCTATAAAAAAATTCATGATGGTTTCCCATTCTGTCACCTCTTCTCATTCACCCATTAGAATCCAGATTTATCGCTCCACTTATTAAAGTGAGAATCAGCATGAAAAGCAAAATGCAACTTGATTGGGAAGTGAGTCAGCTTTACATTTTCTTCAATCACAATTTCATCAGTCTCTTTAATTTGATATGAATAGTCTCGGCCTCCATACAATTCAATGTCATCCTCAAAAAAAGTGATTATTGAGAATTCGTCCAATTTGCTTTGACGAGATAAATGCTGCTCGCTTGAGAAGAAACTTCCTGCATGATCATCAAACGCAAAGTTTATTCTTATTTTATGGGTTATATGAGTATATTCCCCAATGCTCCATCGAAGCGTAATATCAAGTTCTTCAGGGAAATCCTCCTTGGCAGCAATAATTGGATAAAATCCAGCTGATGTTTTTTCTCTACCGAATTTTCTGCCAGCTACCACATATCTTGTATTAGGATAGGGCTTGGTTAGTATCATTTCTGATGGTGTTTCAATACCTTCAATCTGAAGCCCAACATTTTCAACTTCTGTACTGACCCATTCAATAGGAAGAAAGAGTTTAGGCATAAAATGAAAGATATACTGATCTTTCTGATCTTTCTTATCTTTCACCCCATTCATTTCAAGTAAATAATTGTGGTATGCTGCACTTTCCTTTTGAATTGTACTATCTCTATAAAAGTCATAAACATTTTCTACAGTCTGGCCGTGCCAAAATAATGACGCCAATTGTAATTGTCTTAACTCCAATTCATCATGTTCTCTCATCATTTTATTGATTTCCTTTTCAAATTGCATATACTCACATGAAAAATCATTTGTATAAAACCGAGTTAAAAAGTCTGTACCTTCACGAGAAATAAATACTTTTCGTTCACCATAGTTATTATATAAAGAATCAGCTAAGCCTCTATTTATGGCTTCATTAAGGAGTTCTGAGACACGTATTCCCTGTTTTTCATAAATGTTGAGACCTTTTTCCTTAATTTCATCTTTAGATAGATTCTTCCTCTCTCTTTTACAGTTAATCAAAACTTCTTTCAAAATCCGTTCTTCCATTATCGGCGTTCCTTCATAAAGACCGAGTTGCCTTAATAAACTTGCTAATGCCTTATCCATTTGTTCTCCTCATTTCTTAAGTCAATATCTTTCACAACATTGATTTTGTATGTTTACATTTTGGATATGCCGAACATCCATAGAAAAACTGACCTGTTGTTTTATTTTTTTTGCCTATCATTTTTTCCCCACAGATACATTTAATAGGCTTCGCCTTCACCTTATCCATAAATTCTTTCGCAGTAGTATTAGCAGCAGGGTTCATTTTCTGTATGAACTTCATTAAATCATTTCTATCCATCAAACTGACACTGTTACTCAATGCTAACTCTGTTGCGGGCTTTGTATAAAAGCTATTTGTTAAAACCCAAGCTTCATCTGCTTTGTAGTGCAATTTAGCTGCCACAATTTCTTGAATGGCTTTGATTCCTACCTTTGCTTTGTGACGCTTTGCTTGGACAACAACTTTTTTCCCTTCAAACTTTAATATTAAATCAGCACCAAAATCCCCTCTTTCTGGCGTGACTTTGACGTGATATCCGTTTGCTTCAAACAACAAAGCTAAGTACCTTTCGAACTGATATCCATCCATATTGTCTATGTCATTAATTCCTGTTTTCTTAAGGTTACTTTTATTTCGCTTTGACTTTATAAGGTGCTTTAAAAAAACAATTGACCAAAGGAAAATGACTATTCCTAATACAGCAAACATGTGGTTTTCATTCATTCTAACCCTTCTTTTCTTCAATATAAAAAGCCCCTTTCGGGGGCTTTTATTTCTTATTTGCAAACTCAATCCAGTTTTTATCGAAGTTGAAGACAACGTCTGCTTTGAATGTTTTCCCTTTACTCTTCAGCTGCACTTTCACAACTTTTCCTGCTAATAACTGACTTGCTTCTTTTTTAGAGACTTTTTTCTTCCCTAGCTTTTCTAAGCCGTTTTTAAATAGGCCTACTTTACACCCATTTTTCCGATAACCCGAACAACCGTATACTTTACTGCTCTCATAAATAGGATTGCCGCACTTCTTACATACAGCTATGACTTCTTTTTCTTCGGTTTCAATTGTCACTTTCTTTACATTCTTTCTAATTTCTTCTGATGTTTTTATCACCAGCTGTTCTAATTCCTTGTAAAATTCTTTTTTGCTTAATTCTCCCCTTTCAACATCAGCTAACAGTGTTTCAAATAATGCTGTTAGCTGAACGCTATAAAGGCTAAAATCTTCAGGCATCATGTTAATTAGCTCTCTACCTAATTTAGTGGATACTAATTTATTTTTGTCTCTCTCTATAAACCCCCGATTTAAAAGCGTCTCTATAATCGAATCTCTAGTGGCAGGCGTACCAATACCTTCAACTTGTTTCATGATTTTTTTGTCTTCGGACACATTTAAGAACTTTGCAGCATGTTTCATATCATTAAGCAAAGAAGCTTCAGTATATCTACCTGGTGGTTTAGTTTCTTTTTCGAGCAATGTATAATCTCCTAATTGGCTCAAATCTGATTGTTCCAATGTACCCTCTTCAATATCTGAGTTATAAAGTTCTCTCCATCCTGGTTCAATTAATACAGTCTCTTTAGATTTAAACTGAGACTCACCGTCTTCAAATAAAGCAACTGTTTCTTTTTTTACAGCCGCCGGATAGAACGCAGCTGCAAACCTTGTAAGGATTACATTGTAAAGCAAATCTTCATCTATATCTAAACTGCCTTTCTGTTTTTCAGTAATTATGATTGCTTCATGATCCGTCACTTTTTCTGGATTAACAAAAGAAGGTTCAATGGAATAACCTTCTTCAAGTATCTTTTTAATAACTCCATTACCTGAATGGCTTGCCAATACACCAGATAGTTCCTCATCACTTGCAATATACTGAGAATTTGTTCGTGGATATGTCACATATTGTTTTTCGTACAACTTTTGAGTTATCTCTAATGTCTTTTTAGCACTCCACTTATGTTTTTTATTCATATGCTTTTGCAATTCAGTAAGGTCAAATAATTTTTCAGGCTTTTCTTTTTTAGTCTCGCTATTCACTGAAAAGTTTTCTCTTCTGCCTAGCTGATCAATGATCTTCTTTGCTTGTTCTTTATTTAAATGTGTATCGTTATCCAGGACTAATTCAAATTTGTTCCCTACTTGATCGACTGTTGCAACTGTGTAATGAGTCACTTTTGAAAAGTTTTCAATCTGTTTATCTCTATTGACGATCATGGCCAAAGTAGGCGTTTGTACTCGGCCGAGTGATAAAACATTTTTGCTGTTGCTCAATTTTGTAGTAAGGACAGTTGCATTTGTACCAATCATCAAGTCAGATTCCTCTCTCAATTGCCCTGCCAACGCCAAACCATCGTAATTTTTTGCATCGCTAACGTTTTCAAAAGACTTTCTTACACCATTTTCGGTCAGGTTTTTCAACCAAACACGTTTTAACTTCTTGTTATTCACCCCACTCAACTTATAGATTTTCCTGAAAATATGCTCACCTTCACGTCCTGCATCAGTAGCAACATAAATAGTGTCTGCCTTCTTCATTAAATCGACCAGCAACTTAAATTTCTGTTTATGAGCAGGTGTATCAATTACTTTCAAAGGAATATCTGTCATGAAGAATGGGAAATTAGAAGGGTCACCTTTCCAACTCCATTTCTCATTAATTTCTTGTGGTGACTTGCATTGGACTAAATGTCCAATTGCTGCTCCATAAACACGGCCATCTTTACCGGTGTAATAACCATTAGATTCTGTAAATCCTCCTGAAATTACTTGAGCTAAATAGCGTGCGATACTAGGTTTTTCACAAACAAACAATTCTTTCATTTTTTCAACAAGCTCCTTTTTTGAGTTCTTTAAAAAAGAAGTCGATCTATTTATTAGATGACTTCCTCAATTTTCAAAGTTTTATTTTATGAAATAATGTGACCGGATTGATCGTAATATGATACTTCATCAAAAACTGTGTCAGAATCTAGTATTTTATTTACATCAGAATATAATCTAATAAGTTCTGTTTTAAATTCTCGCTTTGTGTTTAAATCTATACATTTACAGTATAAATATAGGCCGTCATAGCCCTTTTCTTTTACTATATCAGTTGTTGTTACGTAACTTTCATATTGCGATCCCTCAATTGGAAGTCCCGATACATTTTTATTTTCAGTTAGATACCATTGATATAAAAAATGTGATAAATCTGGGGTGGCATGAAAAATTAAATGAGCATCTTTACTATTATTGTGAAGTCTAATCACATATTTTTTCATCTATTTCTCATTCCTTCTACAACAATTTGAGCTAATTGAACGAACAGCCTTTCTTCATAACTCATTATTTATCTCATCTTTTGCTAACGTTTTTTCAATCTTTTTTTGCAATTCATTATTCCAATCCCATTTATCAAAGCCAACGGGCAAAATAGGGATATCCTCAATGACCGGCACTACCTCACCTTTATGTTTAATTTCAATCGTTTTTACATCCTCCACGAATTTTCTACCTCCTTGATCATTATCCACACAGTTCTTCACTGACTTTAAAGACCTTCCTGCCATATCTAATTCATTGACTGCCAACTTTAAGTTTTCAATATATGTTTCTTTTTTTAAGCCACCCATGCTAATCAATCTGCAATTCAGAAGTTTTTCTCGAAACAGAGTCAAATAACTCAACAAATCTATATTTGATTCAAAATATAGAAGATTGTCTGGATAACCGAGGGTTAAGGAAAACCCCGTAAACGTAGCTTTTTTAGTTGTTGGCAATTCTTTTTTGAAATAAGCTCTATCTTCTCTAATCCTTTTTTCCAAAGGGATCTCTCTAGTCCCTTGTGAATTTGCACCAATTAGATTCCCCTCTTTATCCTTCCACTTAAAAACCACATTTTTATATTTGTCCTCTTTGATATAATCATGTTGGATCAACATATTAACCAAGTCGGCATCAATCTTTCTTTCATCAACCAGATATTTAACGATATTTTCAGTCGTTGATTTTTCAACCACATCATAAACGAACTTTTCTGGGTATTTTGGTGCTGATGGTTTAAACTCATGAACTTTCCCATTTTCCAAGTCCTTGTTTATTTTCTCCACCGAGTCTCGAAATGAAAGGTCATGTACTAGCATCAAATACTTTATTGCATTCCCTGATTCATTGCGGCTGTTCCAGCTGAAGTAATTTTTGTGTGAACTGATGAGTAAGCTATCATGTTGTTCGTGCCTATAGTATTTGGTTGAATTTGAGTCAGGTTTGATGGGTTCACCAATTGAAAGTAAATACTGAAGTATATTTATATCGCTAGCTTTATCAATCTCTTCTTGACTCAGAGGACGTTTGCTTTTTTTTACCTTTGAAATAGCTCTCATCTTCTCCACTCCACAAAAAAACCAAGAAGCACATTAATGCATCTTGGTTAAGTTATTTTTTTAAAACTAATGATGAAAATTCCTCACAGTATTGTCTCAGCTCGTTTGCAACTGCAAATAAATCAATGTCAAATATATAAACACATGCAGCTGCTGCCAATAGAATACCTATCCAGCGATATCTCGTCTTACTATAAAAATGACCATGCAAACGACTCTTATTTATGTTCTTCATGGCTTCAGATTCAATTTTGGCTTGTCTTACAGCAGCTTTTTTTTCCTTATTATGATCTCTGGCGACTTGATCCAGAATAAACTTCAGTTTTTTCTCGACCAGTTCATTCACATCATTCTCTTTATTTGAACTATCTTTTAAGATGTGTTTTTTTCTTGTTTTTTTCAAAGTACCGGCAATATTAGATACAATATTCATTTTTGGATTTTTCTCATCCTGTTCAGTATCTTCAGGTTCATCATCTAAAAGGTTGCCATCTTCAGGAAGATCATTTTCGTTTGGAACTTCATGAATAAACTTGGTCTCCAAATCACTTTTTTCCACTTCGTGTTCCAGATCTTGTTTTTCCATTTCTGCCTTTAATAATTGTGCTTTCCTTTCTGCTTCCTTCGCTTCTTCCTCAATGGCCTTTAATTCTTTAGCTCTTTCAATTTGTTTTTTTTCATATTCAGCTACCACTTTTTCTAAATCATTTTTGGCTTTATGTGCTGACTTCTCAACTTCTTTAAGTTGCTCTTCATATTGTTCTTTGCTTTTTTTCTCAATAGCCCTTTGCTCTTTCATGCTTTCTGTGGCTCTTTTTGCTTCTTCTTCAAGTTTTTTTAATTTCTCAATTCGAAGGGACTCTTTTTCTGTCTCTTCTTTTTCCTTGCTTTCCATTATTTTTTCCAATGAAGCTTTTTCTGCTGCCAATTTATCCATTTTACGTTGGAATTCAATTTCTCGTTCACGGCTTATCTTTTCTTGATCTTCCAATGCTTTTTCAAGTGTAACTTTTTTACTTTTAAGGTTCTCTAAATTTAACCGTGCTTCAGAATCGTTAATATGCGTCAAGTGTTCATCAGACTCGACAATTTCTTTTTGTTCAATTTTCTCTAGATATTTAACGACCTTTTCTGGCACATTTGAATTGTTTTTGATTGTCTCAAAAAACGAAAGGGTGTTTTTGTTTATTTGGATCTTACTATTAAAAACATTTTCTTCTGTTTCAGCATCAATAATTTTGTATGTGAACTTCATATCAATACCAGTTTGCTGATACCTCTCACATTCTATCGACAACATATCATTTGCACTAGAAAAAGTAAGTGGCTTCTCAAAAGCCACCTTACTTTTTTCTGCATTTTGCCCTCGTTTATATATTACGTAATACAAGTGATTATCCCCCTACTTTATCAACTTAGAAAGTAACATCCGACTTCCCATAGAACCAATTGAACCGCCACTTCTTGCCATCGCCTTTGTTCCTCCACCGGCATACCACATATGTTTAAGGATAGAAGGTGATTTGATAATTAACGTTGCAGCCCCGATAGCAAGGTAAATGTTTCCCCCTGTGAAAAGGATATTGATAACTAAAGTAACCAAAAATAACTTAAGCAATAACGATACAACCATTGACAATAGTTCTCTCCACCAAATACTGAAATAGTTATTATCGTCAGCTATCATTGACAGCGAGACAGGAGCTATAAGCAGTTGCATTACCAGGAAATCTGCATAAAATACACAAGTCGAAAAAACAAACATAATAAAAGAAATCACAAAAAATATCAGTAGTGCTGTGATCACTATGCCACCACCACTTAAACCTAACGCACTTCCTGTTAATGCTGCTGATATAACAGCATAGCCACCTTTCCCATCAAAATCTGTACCTGAAGCAGCAAAATAATTAGCAATCGGCAAAGCAAAATCCATGACAATTGTTTTGAGTAACCAAGGGAGGACTAACAGCGAAACTGCGCTCTTTCCCACACGGAGAAATATTTCATCCAAGGGGTATTGCTGCGTTCCATTTTGTGTGTTGATGATATATTCAATGATCTTGTACAAGGCAACCACGACCGCAAATGTACTTGTAAACCATACTAAAAAATTTGAAACATCTGTGGCAAATTTAGATTCTGGCAGCTTAAAAACAAACTCATTAATCATTACCAATACCCAATTCATAAATGATTCGACCCAACCGTTAAGGGTATCTTCGATTACACCCGAGAAGGCATCTTTTATCCAATCAAACACAATTACACCTCTTCTTCTTCCTCTTCATCCGAAGAGTTTATTGCATTGATAACAGCAAGAGATTGTTTATATTCCTCAATATTCACTTTCATATCTTCAAACACAGCTTCTTGTTCCTTATCTGCGGAATATTGTTTTTCTAACTCATCCTCATCTAATGATTCAGGCACATTTCCATATTCAATCCTAGATTCATAATCCTGTACATCTTTTTCAAATTGCTCATTCGCTTCGGCGCTAATCTCCCTCTTATAATCCATTTGCGAAACTTCAAATTTGTCAACTAAATTCGGAAACAAAACAAATTGAAATGCTTTTTCACATTTAATAGGTGATTTACCCGATAACAAAACTAAACTTGTTTTTTTATTCATTGTTTGTATCTCATCTGGATGCATCAACATTCTTCCTGTGTAATTAAAGCTTTGTGAGGAAGAAGAACTCCCACTTTTACCTTTGGATAAAGAAGAACTACCTGTATCAACTTTGACCGTTGTCTTACCCATAAGATCACTGAAATATTTTGCAGTTGTTTCATTTACGTTTCCTAAACAAATCTTAATTGCACAGTTCCCTAGAATCGACTCTGCTTTTTCTTTACCGTACTTGTCCATAAGCTGCGTGTAATTCTGAAAAATTGTGCAGCAAGATATTCTATAGCCTCGACAAGTGGCCAGAAACTCTTCATAGGCATCAAATTTACCCAAGTTAGGAAACTCATCTAAAAGAAAAACCACAGGGGTTGGCAGTTTAGCCCCATGCTTATCCCCTAATAAGTACAATTCCTGAAACATCTGTGTGAAGAATAAATTGATTAAGCCTTCCCATGTTTTGTCCATTGTTGGGATCAATACATATAAAGCGATTTTCTTTTTTCCAATGTCTTCAAAGAAAAAATCATTGCTGCTTGTAAAGCCAGCAACCTCATCATCTACATAATCACCTATAGTTGTTAACAAGCTAATAATAATACTCGCTCTAGTCTTTTCTTGTGATTTTTTAAAACCCAGCTCATAACTTCTTCTAGCTGGGTGTCTTTTATCCAAAGCCATAAATTTCTGATCTAATTCGCTTTCTCCATCTTCGTTAGCTTCTGGGTCGAATTCCTGAAGAAAGTCCAAAATGCCTTCCATGTTTCTTTTATGAGGATGAAATTCTGATTTTGCATAAAGAATTAAGGACTTTAACAATCCTAATTGAGCATTAAACCAGATATCTTTCTTTTTAGGATCGTTTTTTGCACTAACAATGGTGTTTGCTACTGTTGTGGCATCCAAGTCTTTTCTTACGTATCCAAATGGATTGTAATGATCTGAAAGAGACATGTGTTTGAAATTCACTACTCGTACTTGATAACCTTGTGCTTCTTTTATCTTTGCTGTTTTTTCGTAAACTTCTCCTTTTGGATCGGTAACAACAATGCTGCAATCTGTATTATTGATTACATTACTCAAAACAAAACTTTGAGTTTTAAAAGAACCAGGGCCTCCGGCAACAGCAACATTCCTGTTAGGCAATTCACTTGTTTCATGCTGAATAAGCACTTTTTTGTCTTTGACACCAAAAATTAAACCAGTGTATTCGCTAGTCATGATTAACTTCTCCTTTCAAAGAATTTTCGATATCCTGTTTTAGACTTTTAACAGATGCTATAGTTAATTCTTCAGGAACGTTGAATATCTCAGTTTTAACAGCCCACCTCGCTGATCCTTGAACGCCATATGATTTACCAACAGTTTGGTACTCTTTAGTCCTCATTTTAAAAACGAGATAGATAAGAAGAACAATAGATCCGATTAGAGTGAAATAGATTAATGGGTTTTGATCGGCCATAAATTCAGTTGTATTTTTTATTGGATGAAACACAACGTTTAGAGTGTATTCTGTTAATAATTCAGACGTAAAATCAGTTTTATACTTCGCAAATAGAGGGATAATTCCCGAAATAAAAATTGACATATAAATCAGGAAAACTCCCAGAACTGAAAAAGCAAATATTTTTCCTTTCATGACCTTCCCTCAACTTTCTTTTATAGATTCTGCAAATGTCCCAAGAGTTTCTAATTTATTGATTCGATTATTGTTCACTTTAACTTTGAATAGCTGTGTTACCTTTGGGTTTTTAAGCCCCTCTACTTCGTACTCTGTTTGTAACAACACCAACCCACTTACTTGACCGTCATTAGAAGGCGTTAAAAACAATTGCAAATCTGTGATTTTGTTTTTAAAGGAGACTTTTGGGGTGTCAGGAACACCGGCTGCTGTAAGTTGTCCATAAACTTCATTACTAACATATTGTTTGATTTTGTCGTAACGTTCTTTATAACTTTTTGTTGTATATTCATATTGGGCCTTGAAAAAATCTTTAACTAATTGTTTCTTTTTCGAATCATATGCAGTTTCACTTTCTTTAATTGAGTCCTGGGCATCACTTAACTGTTTCTTTACTTTATATAGTTCTGTTTCAAGCTCTTTTGTTTTTGCTTCCGATTGCTCATAGGCCTTTTTTTGATCAGACAAATTAAAGCCAAGTGTAATATTCGTAAAAATTGATATAAAAAATAAGACTATAAAAATAGTCCTTACAATGATATTTTTCATTATGTTTCACTCCTATTTAGAGACTCTTCCAAATCCGGCTAAATGACTTTTCCAGTAACCTTGATTCCAAGTGGAATACCCTATGCCTGAATTATTGGCATCGTACATTTGTTTTTCATTCACATAAATCCCCACATGCGTAATAGAATCAAAAGGTCGATCTGTATTTGTTCCTTTAAAGAAAATAAGATCACCCGGTTGAGGGTCACCTACTTTAATTGTTTTATTATATTGCTCTGCTGCTGTTCTTGGAAGAGTATAACCTATCTTCCCAAAAGCATACTGCGTAAGACCACTACAATCAAAACCAACGGTTGGACTACTGCCACCCCAAGTGTATCCCCAACCTTTATACTTACTGACCTCTGCTATTAAATCTTTATAAGCTTTTACGCCTAGGGCTGAAGCATCTGCATTGCCCACTTCGCCTGATGGTGCATTAAGATACTGTTGTACTAGTTTTACGTAGTACATATTCCCATAAGAGTATCTAAAATTCCCATTGAAGTCGGCTACAGGATTACTGTACTTTGTTTTCGCACCATTCGCCTGTTTTTTCGCAAAATCACTAGCCAATTCAAATGTATACTTTTTCCCATTCTTTGAAACATAATTATTGAAACCTCCTCCAAAGTTATAACTTTGAACCGGAGTCCAAAAATCAAGTTTCTTTTTTTTCGCATCATTTACTGTTTCCGCAAAGTATTTTACACCTACTTGTATGGATAGGGATGGATCAGATATTGAATTCGGTGGTAGCCCCATCGATTCTGAACTTTGCATGATATCAAGTGAATCGCCTCCAGTCTCCACCATCATAATTGCAAGTATTACATCCACATAATCAGGGATTCCATATTTATCGGCGTATTGACTCACCACTGGTTTCCATTTTGCAACTTTTTCATTTACGTTAGCTGTACCACTATCAACTGTACCTTGCGAAGAATCGTTTCCTAAAAAAACAAAAAATGCTCCTGCAAATAAGAGCATTGAAACGGAAGCACCCATAATGAAAAGCTTTCCTTTATGTTTATAAGCATGTTGGGCTACTGTAGTAGCCAATTTTACAGTTGCAACACTCATTTTTGTTGCCCCGTTTTTTCTTCGTATTGAGCAAGTCTTTTTTGTTTATCCATCAAGCTGTCTTCTAATTTATTCATTTCACTATTGTTTTTCAACTTTTCTGGATCATTCTTAAATTTATCCTTTATGGCCAAGATACTTTGATTTATTTCATCAATTTCAATTTTCAGCTTCGCTATTTCTGAATAATATGATGCTTCCCGTTTGTCTTTTTTATTCAGTTTTAGTCCGTCTGAATCATCACCATTAACCATCCTGTCAAAGACATCTTTGGCTAACTCATATTCATTATGATCTAAAAAGGCAATTCCCAACCTTTTGAGTGAATTCTTATTCTCAATTAATGTAGCCTGTGTAGACAAATCATCAACATTGAAACGCACAATATCTTTTTCTACCGCCATAAAAGGAGAATTGGATTTTAATTTTAAAATTTGTTTAGTATTCTTTAATTTATATAGCTTTTTAACAACTTCCTCTTCAATTGAACCATCATATGAAATAGCTTCATCATATTTACCGGCATCGAGCAACATCTTAGCAATATCATGTTTGCTGCTACCCTGTCTTTTCATAAGTGTTATTGCCTTATCAGTATCCCCACTAGACAAAGCCATAGACAGATCCTTCTGTAACTCAACATCTTTAGCTTCTTGCTCATATTCTGAGGCAACACTACTTTCAGTATGTTTGATTACAATGACCATGAGAAGAAGCAACACTACAACTGATGCACCACCAATTATCAGTTTTCTTACCCAAGAGTTTTTCTTCTTTTTGGTAGACTTTTGGATTTGGTTATAAGTTCGAATTTGTTCATTTTCAAGCTCTTTTTCAACATAAGATTTTAGTTCTGCAAACGATACCGAGTGATTTATAGAAAACATGAATTCACTGTCTTCTTTTACTAACAATTCATCCTTGTTTATTGCAAATCGTTTATATGAAAATTGATCACTATAGAACCCAAATATAAATAACTTATATTGATCTAAAATACTTTCTTTAGAATAAGGAGTGTTACCATTTGACCTATACATAAGCTTAATCTCGTTAAAACCCCTGAAGAAAATATTGTTAAGATCAAGATATGTCTTCCCTCCACACTCTCCTAATGGATCATTATCAAGAAGGTTTTTAATCATCTGTAGCTTTATAACCCTATTATATTTTTTAGCTGCATGTAATGTTTTAAAATCTTTGGGGATACTATAAACTAAAAAGATTTTATTTTCTTGTTTGCTTGCGCTTTCCAACTCAAAAAAATTGTTTGAAGGATATTCTAAGTCCTCCAAATCTTCTAAACTTGTAACACTCGATAACTTTTCATCGATTTCGAGTTTATACTCATTCTCATTAACGTATGACGTTAAGTCACCAATCATTGTAATCCTCTTCATACTGCATGATCTCTCCTATCTAAATCCGAGGATAGTTGCAACAATTCACTTTGAGTAAGGTAAACTTTAGAAGACCAATCAGGGACTACTTTAGGATCTTCGCCAGTTATCTCTTTGTATCTTTCTGGGTTGAAAATTCTCAATTCTTCGAGAGTCAGGTTAACTTTTAATTCTGCTCTTTTTTTCCCGTACATAAACAGTGCTTCCCCTTGTCTTTTGCTTTTCAAAAAGTCTTCTTCTTTTTTCGAGAGATTTATTTTTAACTTAGTTTTAATCGTCTCAACCTCCATGTCTTCCATTCCGAAAAAGACCTTCGTATAACTATTTCCTAAAATAGCTGTCCCAATCAATTCATCGCCTTCAGATGTCGATTTTAGCAAATCACCAATTTGTTGAGTTGTTACAGTAACTCCGGCGTTATATTTCCTGAAGCGTTTATATGCTTGTAAGAAGAAGTCAGCACTATCTTCATTTTTAAGTAAGAAGTGAAATTCATCACAGAAGAGCAAATCTGATACAGATTTATTGCTGGTAATCATATCCCACAAGAATCCAAATGTATTCAAATAAACCACTGATTGCATGTCTGTCTCAGTTTGTAATGGTTTCAAGTTGAAAGAAATTAATTTTGATGACAAATCAACATTAGTATGCCCATTTAAAATAGTGCTTGATCCATGAACCATGTCTTCTAAAATAAAGCAATATTCTTCTATCAATTTGTATTTCTCTATGTCTGTCTTTTCTAATCTTTTTAAAGCATTATATAAGTCTTCAAGGATAGGGAAATCACTTGAACTCATTTCTCCTAAATTTTTAGTTTTTCTAAACGTATCGTAAATCCCCATTGTTTCCTTTGAAATAATGGATAACTGAACTCGATTCATTTCAGGCATGATAGCTCTGTGTATCCCTTTTAGCCTTTGGACTTTTTGTCTAATCAAGTTGTCAACCTCTTCATCTTTCAGCTGTCTGTCTATTTGTTTTACTGTATCGTCATCATCAGCATCCAAATATACAGACTGAATTTCAAAAGGATTTAATCTGACAGGACTAGCACTTGATAAATCTATGACAGTACCACCAAGTGCAAGAACTCTCTGACTGCTTTCAGCTTCTGGATCAATTAAATAAATATTTGATGATCCTTCTGCAACATTTTGCAAAATGTTTTTCCCGATATATGTTGATTTCCCTCCACCGGATGTACCTAGAACACTTTTGTTACGATTTAAAGTCCTCTTTCGATTAAGGTAATCTACAGCTATGAAGCTGTTTGTATCCTT
The DNA here is from genome assembly GCF_000815295.1 of Bacillus sp. MSP13. Lineage (NCBI taxonomy): Bacteria > Bacillati > Bacillota > Bacilli > Caryophanales > Bacillaceae > Bacillus > Bacillus sp. MSP13. The sequence continues at coordinate 3,338 of NZ_JXAQ01000015.1, read as the reverse complement.
ATTTTTCCCTTCTATTGTGGATGTTTGTGTTAAATCACATATTTCATTATCATCAAATGGCATGAAAGAACTAGCACTAACAGAGTTAGTCATAGAGTAGGTATATTCACTGAGTTTATTTAATCCAAGGGGTAGACAAGACCAAAAAGCCTCATCAATTTTCCTGTATGGAACAATCGCTTTTAGGTTAGTTTTAATTAAAACTCGATTTAATGCTTCCTCTAGTGAATTCAGTTCCATTTCAGACTTCCCTTGAAGGATAATATAAGTATATAAATATAAATATGTGCTCTTTTCATCTAAAGATTGTTCTAGCTGCATTCTCGCAGATTTAATCTCTTTTTTTATTTTTTCACTTCTATATGGATCAAGAGTTCTTAACAGTTCAGCTTCTTTATTCTTAATTGTCTCATTGTAGAAATGATTTAATGTCTCCCCGTTTGCCGGCTCTAGATGTTGGGAAATAGCCACATTACCTTTTAATCTTTTTAAAGGCGACAACCAATTCCCTGTTGGCTCGCCTGGATAACTCAAAACAACATAAGGTTTTATAAAATTTCCTCCTGCTGCGATGTGATCCCTGTTAGTTTCAAATACGAAGGGGTATATGCTATCAATTACATCCTTATCAATTAACCCCTTAATTTCATTTACTTCTTTTCCCTTGTCATTCTTCTGTTCTTTCGACTTAAAACTCTTAAATAACGCAGATAAACTCAATATAATCCATCCTTTCTTTCTATTATGAAAACATCGAAGAACGATAATCTAAAAACTGGTGTAAAAGTGATAAACTTTCAGTGGCTGTCAAAATTTCTGGATTACTATCGTATTCCTCTAAAACTGAATGTAGCGATCTAACAACCTCATCCCTTTTTTCAATCAACCTTTTTTCAGCCAGTCTTAAATTTTCGAGAGTAGTTTCTTTTAGTTCTTCTTTCAATACCATAAAATGTGCCTTAACAGCAGTGTCCAAATCTGTTTCACTTTTTTGATATTCATATAGATATGAGGCTATAAGTTGTTTTAAATCATTAGTCATATTACGATCATTTAGTGATTCAATGTATCTTTCTTTCCATTTTTTTATATAACCATCCATCTTAACAGGAACGGTCATTGATAATGTTTGCAATTTATAATGAACGTATTGAGACACAAACGCTCCATAACTGTCAAAAAGCAAATTTTGCTGATTCGATGATAATAGATCAACATTTATACCAGGAACTTTTATAATGGTAACCAAGGCATTTTCTTTAAGGAATACAAAGTCAGAATAAACGCCTTCCAGTGGACTAATATCATTAAATGACTTCAAAAAGGGTCAACTCCTTTGTCTTTAGAATTAATAAAATATACTTTTTGTTTTTTTCGGTATTCAATTACTTCTTTTATCCAATCCTTCGTTCTGATGTTCTCTCGATATTTTACTGGCCTATAATTTATATAGATAGTGGGAATAAGTATAAGTAATACAACCATAAAAAATTTAAATATCCAGAAGAAAATAGAACTGTAGGGGGGTAAAGCAGCTACTCCTACAGCAAGTAAAATGAATGGTGCAATAACAGTAAACAACTCTTTGACAGTCACGTTCCCAAAAATTTTGTATTTGTTATCTACATTCTTAGGAAAGAACCACTTTCTCCCTTTATAACTACTCTCACCGAGGAGTTCTACAATTGCTTCCTTTACATTTTCCTTGTCCATAATATTCATAAAGTTTCCCTCCCAAAGAGAAAAGAGGATTAAGTGTTCCCTAATCCTCTTTTTAAAACAGTGTTTATTTGAAAGTTGCGAATAGCCAAGGAAGAATCCACGGCATTGCAGCACCGGCAATAACACCAATAGCTACTGCCCCCAACGATTTCCACATTTCCGTTTTACTATGAGGATCATCTAATGAAGGTAAAAATTTACCAACAATTTTCGATCCAGCGAATACACCTATTGCTACAATAATAGCCGTAGCAACACCTTGGATAGCCACAATACCTTTATTCAATTTTGTTTGAACTTGTCCAGTTGATGACGCAGCGAAACTGGTGTCTGGAATTAAAAAGGTCAATACAAGTACATATGCAATCATTGCAAGCATAATCCAATTCTTTTTTATAAAATTCATTTCCATTCTCCTTTTATCTTCATCAAAAAAGCAATTTTCTCTATCATGTCGTTTTTCAAAGTATTAAGAATACCCAATCTAGTAGTGTTGGTGGCACTACTCAGATGGATGAAATATATGTTTTATAACTCCAATACTTCTTTTTCTTCAACTACAGTTTTTTTCTGAAGTGAATTATTTTTAGTCAAATCATTTGTTTTGTCACCCGACTGTATTGCTTGATTCATCGAATCAAGCACATTGTTGAATTCATTCGGATATCTTTCTTTAAAAGCTTTGAGAAAAGTTTTTAAACCTTCGTTTTCTTTTTCTATCTTGCTAACTGGCTGCACTTCACTGTGGTGATATTTCCCTTTCTTTTCACCAGGTCGTTGTTCAGTATTATTTTTTTCAGATATATCCTTTGTTTTGTCTAACGATTGTGCCTTTGCTAGTTCCTTAGTAGCTTGCTGGTCACTTTTTAAAGGGAAGGTTTTATCAATGGTTTCAGATAAATCTTTAATCTTCTGATTAACATTTTGAACCTTACTTGCAATTAAGTGATTAGCTTCAGCTTTAATATGATCAACTTTTCCCTCTAATGAAGATTTAAGTTGGTCGACATATTTTGTGACTAATTCCTTTAATTGCTCTAATATTTTTTCGAATTCTTCTTTCACATTAATTTCATTTTTCCCAGATCCTTGAATGCTTACCTCAATACTTTTCAACATCCTTTCAATCTCGGCAAAGCGTTTTTCGATGTTCTCAAACACATCAGGCTGCTGATTCAGGTTTCCCAAACCTTTCTCAGTTAACAATTGCTGAGACAACCCATCTACCTTTTGAACTGATTCTGATAGTTCTTTTACGATTTCTAGATCATTTGATCCACCTTTAAAGAAATCCAAGGCATTATTAAGATCACGTTTAATTTCTGACAAATCATCTTTTTTCAATTCATTTTTATCAATCATCTGATCAATCACTTGAACAGATACGGACAAGTCATCTTTAAGTTCTGGATTCGTCATTTTTTTCAACAAATCAAGAGCATTTTTGAGAGTCCGTTGTATGTCTAACAAATTGTCTTCTTTCAATTTCGATTCCCCCTATAATTTAGATTACTTAAACAATCGTATTGATTTTTTTGTTCATGATGTTGATCAGCTGCTGGAATACTTCAGGTAATGCTGCGGCAAGCAATGTGCCGATTGCTACACCAATAATC